>PBTS01000043.1:0-19614 GCA_002729175.1 Fidelibacterota bacterium | reverse complement strand
TTGTGGAAGGGCAACGAAAGCCTGTTCAGTTATACAATGACCAATGCTGACGGTGAATTTACTCTGCCTTTGCAAGGGGGAAATCTATACAATAGTGTATTTGTAGATCATCCCGACTACAAATCAGACTGGGTTGGATGTATCGACAATCCATTTTATGTCCAATCGGGAGATGAGATGGAAGTTGCGTGCGAATTGACACCGTGGCCTGCCTTTGTAGAAGGGCGGGTGACCGATTCTAAGACGGGGAACCCTCTTCCAGACATAGAGGTTGACATTTCGGTAACGGGCACAGAATCTGGGGAGTATGCTTGGAACATGGCCTGGACTGACTATGACGGTTACTACCGCCTCGGATCAATTTATGGTGAAGGTTCCCTGTGGGCCTACGATTGGGAGCATAGAGAACACCAGAATGCAGAAATTCCTTCCTTTGTAGTGGCCCAGCCATTAACTGCACAGGACATTGAGATGGCGCCATATGATGGTGCAATTACCGGAGCCATTACTGATTCCGAGACAGGTAATCCTATATCTGTTGCTTGGGTAAATGCACAATCAGATGATTATCAAAACTACGGTTGGGGTCAGTCAGATGGGGATGGAAACTATACAATTTCTGTCATGAACGGAACGTATCAGGTTTGCGCAGACAAATGGAATGAGGCCTACTACACTAGTTGTATAGAAAATGTGACGGTCAGTAATAATACGGTAACGGCCGACATCGCCCTCGACCCGCCTGATGGTTTCATAAATGGCTATGTCAAAAATGCCGATACTGACGAGCCCATTGCGGGAATATCGCTGCAAGCATCTGGTGATTACTGGTTCAATGTCGATACAGATGCAGATGGTTTCTTCAAAATGGGTGTGAATAATGGAACGTACCAAGTCTGCATTTATGATTGGACGAACACCTACCAGACTGACAACATCTGCTTTCACAATATTTCCGTGTCTGATGACACCTATACTCTCGCCACCATTTACCTGTCCCCCGCCAGTTGGGACGGTGCCATCACAGGAAGCGTTGCAGATCAGTATGGGAATGCCGTGATGGCTTCTATACAGGCAGTGGATACACTCAGTTGGAATTACAGATATACCCAAACGGACGGGAATGGAGAATACCTTTTGCCTGTTGATAACGGCGAATATGTGGTGCAAGAATATCCGTATCAGTACGGATATCTCATGAATGTTGAGATGGGAGTCGAGGTCAATTCTGATACGGTGACGGTCGATTTTCTCTCCCAGGTGATCGAAAGAGACGCCGTCCTGAAGGGAACGGTTACAGACGGAAGCAGTAACCCTATGGAGGGGGTTTATATTAACGTCAACGCCATGGGCGGTCGCTTCGAATGGGGACCATATTTTTGGGGAGAAACCGACGCGGATGGTCACTATGAAATTGATGTTATGGGCTTTGATGACCGATACTACTGGGTCTATGCGAATTACTATAATAACGAGACTTACGAATCTTGGACTTCAGGACAGGACTCAGTTTCTGTTCAGTCCAGTGATACCGTTGAGGTCAATCTTCAGATAGGGCCCATTGTCTACTCCAGTAACATCTCCGGATACGTCACCATGGAAGGAGAACCTCTTGAGTGGGTGTATGTGGAAGCGTGGAACAGACAGCTTGAGAGCTACTTCTCTTCTTCTTCCGATGCAGAAGGGTCTTACAGCATGGAGGTCCCCAATGGAGATTATGATGTGTGTGTCTGGATGTCGGACCAGGAAGAATGCAGAGGCATATCGGTATGGGATGAATCAGTAACGGTCAATTTCGATTTTGCGCCTCCAGGTATTTTTGTTCCCAATCTCCATGGGAATTTCCGTTTCACCTGGAACAGCCACGGTGAAATGACTCTTTGGGACTGGCTGGAAGACACAGATGAAGATATCCCATCCGGCTCTAATGGAGAGTGGCCGGCGGAGTCTGGAACGCATTATCTTTCTGATGGAGGCTTATTTGTCATGGGGCATGACGGTGAAGACATGTTGCTGGGTGGCATAGGTGGTGAAGAAGGAGGTTGGAGACCAGGATCCTGGGGCATCACTGTTCATGCTGAAGATGACTTTGAATTTGTGTCCAGATACATGATTGATCAAACCACTGGTCTGAGTGCAAAAGAGATCATTGCCACCAAGGATGGCGAGGATATGGTTTTGATTGGAACGAATCTCAAACACGATGGACCCGATTCTTTGAAGTCCGTCAGAGTCGGTTACGGTCTCGATTGGGACGTTGCTTATTCTAAGGATGGTGATCTTCTATATACTGATGACGATCTTTCAGGCTCGTTGAGCATTAATCTGATAGATCCCATCTATGCCAGCACTATTCCTGTGAAGGTAAGCTACATGTATGATGCTGACGGTTCTTCACCCGGTTATGTAGGTGCGGCCACCGTTTTTGAAACGGAGATAGGTGCTGGTACGCACCTCTCATTTGACTTGGATGAAGATGATGATGAGTTCGTTGAACGGCTTCAGTCAGATACCGATTCTCCCGATGAGACAGATCCATCCGATTACGCTGTGATACAGATGTCTGGAGCTGTCGATCTTGGTCCCGGGGACGAAATGAACTTTATTACTGTTTTGATGGCAGCTGACAATACTGAAGATTTTCAGACCATGTTGCAAAGTTCCTTAACATACGTGGCTCTTGCTGGTCTTGGAGAGTTCAGTGCTGCTGTAGATGAGCCGGTTCTATTACCGGAGGAGTATGCTCTTCACCAGAACCACCCAAATCCGTTCAATCCGGTTACGACTATCCGCTACGATCTGCCGCAGGCGGGCGACGTCAAACTGACTATCTATGACATGCTGGGACGGGAAATGAAAGTGCTGGTGAGTCAGCAGGGGATGTCGCCAGGCAGCCATACCGTTGTGTGGGATGGCACTGACAGGCTCGGCCAACCAGCCGCAGCGGGAGTGTACATCTACCAGCTTAAGTCGGGCGATTTCATTAACACAAAGAAGCTCGTCCTCTTGAAGTAGTCATTCCCTGAGGCGGCACCATGACCTCAGAAATGAAGAAGCGGAGGAAGGGTGCTAGAAAAAAACGGTGGGGCCAGCATTTTCTGGCAGACACCAATCTACTCAATAAACTGGTTGAGCTCATCTCGCCCACCAGTGACGATTCAATTCTTGAAATAGGTTCAGGCGGTGGCGCACTCACTGAATTGTTGGCGCCGAAAGTTGAACATTTGGTCGGTATTGAGATTGATCGGGAACTGTACAGGGATCTCAAGGAGCGGAAAGATCTAACGAACTGTCAGTTCATTAACAGGGATTTTCTGAAAGTCGATCTGGGAGAGATCCCGTTCATGACAGCGCAGGTGAGAGTCGTAGGCAATCTCCCTTACAATATTACATCACCAATCCTTTTCAAACTGACGGCGCATGATCCCTTCTGGCGTGACTGTCATTTCATGGTTCAGAAAGAAGTTGGGGAAAGAATGGCGGCAAAAGCCGGTTCAAAAACTTACGGCCGCTTGTCAGTAAATCTCCAAGCTTTGGCAAAGGTGAAAATTGTTCTTACTGTACCGCCGGAAGTGTTTGTTCCTAAACCGAAGGTCGATTCCGCTGTGGTGAGAATAAAACCGAGATCCGCCGTTTTTAATTCCTCCCGGGAATTGGAAACCTTTCGGGAAATTACCCGCCTCGCTTTCGGTCAGCGACGTAAAATGCTCAGGAATTCTCTTGCTTCCCTGAAAATTGACAGTTCACTTTTCGATCTGACATACCGCCCAGAGAAAGTAAAGCTGGAAGAGTTTATAATGATGTCAAAATGGTGCGTGAAAAGCGGTCATGTTATAAAGTGATAATCTTTCTGCTCATTGGAGTATTCCTGAATAAATAGTAAATTCTCAGCTAATTGGGGAACGGGACAGCTCAAATTCAATAGATTAAGGACGTCAAATGCCATCTGATGCAAATAGAAGTTTAAGTCGTTATCTTGAGGAGATCGGAAAATTTGAGCCGCTGGAGCCGGCCCGTGAGATTGAACTGGCCCAGCGGGTGAAGCAGGGTGATGCCGTAGCGCTCAACGAACTGACGGAGGCGAATCTCCGGTTTGTTGTTTCTGTGGCCAAAGATTACCAGGGTCAGGGTTTACCACTCACCGATCTTATCAACGAAGGTAACCTGGGTCTTATCAAAGCCGCTGAGCGGTTTGATGAGACGCGGGGTTTNAAATTTATATCTTATGCTGTCTGGTGGATTCGTCAGTCCATTCTTCAGGCGCTGGCGGAACATTCACGTATTGTCCGTCTCCCGCTTAACCGTGTTGGTACTATCAGTAAAATTACCAAAGCAGCGGAAAATCTTGAGTCGGAATACCAACGTCCGCCCAACGAAGATGAAATTGGTAAACAGTTGGAAATGCAGGGGGAAGAAGTGACTGATGCTATCCGAATTTCCAGGAGACATCATTCTCTCCATGCTCCTTTCAGAGATGGCGACAAGAATTCACTTATGGATGTTATTAAAGATGATAATCAGCGACCGCCAGAAACAGGACTCATGGGTGAATCACTGAAAGAAGAGATCCGCCAAAGTCTTGAGTCTCTTAAAGATCGTGAGCGGGATGTGATCAAAATGTATTTTGGCATTGGACGGGACTACGCCCTGACGCTTAACGAAATTGGTGAAGAGTTTAATCTGACCCGGGAGCGTGTTAGGCAGATCAAGGAAAAAGCGATTCGCCGACTCCGTCATAAGTCCCGTAGTAAAAGCCTCCGAAACTATTTGGGATAGCGAGGGGGTGTTCTGATTGGTTGAAGTTTTAGTNAAAAAAGGAGAGGAACTTGAGAGAGCCCTGCGGCGTTTTAAAAAAAAATACGAAAAAGCAGGGATTTTAAGGGAAGTAAAGAGGAAGTCTTTCTATTTAAAACCGAGTGCTGAAAAAAAATTAAAAAGAGCTAAGGGTCGTAGATAGCACCCTCCTTCCCAACCCTCCTGATACGGCCCTTATGCAAAATCCAGATTCGAGCAATCGAATCTGGATTTTTTTTAACCGAAATTGTATCTGTTAAATGTNATCGGTTATAACTTCTTTACAATAATTCTGCTTAAGAAAGTTTTATTATGTTGATCGAATCCATTTCCGGAGTCCGGGGTACCGTTCCCGACAGCCTCAACAATGAAGTCGTGGCTCTTTATGCCGGTGCATTCCACCAGTTCTGTCCCAAAGGTGATATTGTTGTTGGACGTGATAGCCGGTCATCAGGCATCCATTTTCTNACTGAAATTGTAGAAACACTGATGGCTTCGGGGCGCACTGTAAACCAGTGCGGTATTGTTCCCACGCCTACTCTTCAGTATGTGGTGAATGACACTGACGCAGTGGGAGGTATCATTGTGACCGCCAGTCACAACCCNGCAGAGTGGAATGGATTGAAGTTTTTCGGCGCTGATGGTTGTTATCTTAATAGCTCACAAGTGANAAAGTTAATGCAATTGAAGAGTGTGGACTTTTCTGAACTGTCTGATGGAAAGGGAAAACATATTCAAATGAATGATGCCATCGATCGCCATATTACCAGGACATGTGATGTGAGCTGGATTGATCTGGAGGCTATCAGACAGCGAAAGTTCAAAGTGGCCGTAGATGCAGTCAACGGGGCCGCGGCTGTGGCACTTCCTGAACTTCTGGATAGGCTCGGTTGTGAAGTTGTTGCCATCAATTGTGAGCCGACCGGGGAATTCACCCGGGGCACTGAACCGCTGCCGGAAAATCTTTCTGACCTGTCTCAACTTGTTCAACAGGAGAATTGTCAGGTCGGCTTCGCCACAGACCCGGATGCGGACCGACTGGCAGTAATTGATGAAAAAGGAAAACCTGTTGGTGAGGAGTATACCCTTGTTCTTGCACTGGACGGTTTCCTATCAACAATCGACAGTTCTGAAACGGTGGTGACCAATCTTTCAACAACGCTGGCTGTTGATAAAGTTGCTGAGCGCTATGGTGCTCAAGTTACCAGATCAGCAGTAGGGGAAATCAACGTTGTTGAGATGATGAAGAAAACAGGCGCTTCTATAGGGGGGGAGGGTAACGGAGGAGTTATTCTTAAAGAAGTCCACCTGGGCCGGGATTCCCTTGTTGCTGGTGCCTCTATTTTGCACCGCCTGGCGCAAACCGATAGCAATCTCAGTGAAGTGATGAATAAACTACCAAAATTCGAGATCGTTAAATACAAGGTTCCCATTGAGAAGATTGATGGCGATACGCTATTTCAAAAGATTTCCGACTCATTTGACAGTGCTCTTATAGATGAAAGAGACGGGCTGAAACTGACTTGGAATGACAGGTGGATTCACGTCCGAAGATCCAACACTGAACCAATTATGCGGATTTACACTGAGGCGTCAAGTGAGAAAAAAGCTCGGGAGTTGGCCGAAAAAGTTAAACTGATCATACAGTCTTGAATTATATAGATTTGTCTGTATAATGAAAATTTCATCTTCACAAATTGCCGGAATCATTGATCATACACTTCTTAAACCGGATGCTATATCTGAAGAGGTAACGTATTTGTGCGAAGAAGCTTTGGAGTACGGTTTTGCGACTGTCTGCATTAACCCTGTATATGTGCGGCAGTGTGCTGATCAATTAGCCGGTAGTGAGATCGGCGTCTGTACTGTGGTCGGGTTCCCGCTGGGAGCGAGTTCCACGACGGAGAAGGCGGCGGCTGTATCACAGAGTCTGGAGGATGGTGCTGTTGAATTCGACATGGTTATGAATATAGGTGCTTTTAAAGATGGAGACTTTTCTACCGTTGGGAGTGACATTAAGGCGGTGGTCGGCGCAGCGGAATTGAACACGGTAAAAGTGATTATTGAAACGTGTCTCCTGAAGGATGATGAAAAAAAGGAAGCAGCAATGATCGTTCGTGATGCAGGTGCCCACTTTGTGAAAACATCCACAGGNTTTTCTTCAGGGGGAGCTACCCTGCTCGATGTAACGCTTCTCAGGGAGACGGTTGGTGATAAGATGGGTGTAAAGGCGTCCGGGGGAATAAAATCATTCAAACATGCGCTGTCACTAGTGGAGGCGGGTGCCAGCCGGTTGGGGGCCAGTGCCGGGGTTTCCATCGTAACGGAGGCGCAACTTTCTGGCAACTCCGACGATTGATTTGAAAGGAAAAAAGTTGAAGCTTCGTCCGAAAAAAGGGGATGAGCTTGAACTGACCGTCGAATCCCTCGCTTTCGGGGGAAAAGGTGTGGCTCACCTGAACGGCTATGTAATCTTTATCAAAGGAGCACTCCCAGATCAAAAGGTGCTGGTTCGATTGACAAAACGCCGGAATGGCTACGGTGAGGCGAAACTTCTCGAAATATTGAAGGAGACGCCATCGTCCGCAACCTCAAAATGTGGTCATTTTCCCACCTGTGGTGGCTGCTCATTCCAGAATCTCGATTACGATGCCCAGATCGAACAGAAAAAGGCACAGGTTATCGATATTTTCAGGCGTATCGGTTGTATGGAAAAACCAAAGCTCCATCAGGTCGTCCCTGCGGAGGAAATATTTCACTACAGAAATAAGATGGAATTCTCTTTCTCCAATCGGCGGTGGGTTCTGTCGGACGAAAGGGAAAACGCCGAAGCAGATTTCGCTTTGGGCCTACACATCCCCGGTCGATATGATAAGATTCTTGATATTTCCACCTGTTGGATACAGAAACCGATAGCCAATGAAATTCTCAACACCGTCCGCAATATTGCCAAGAAAACAGGATTGGTGCCGTACAACATTCGTGAACACAGTGGTTACTTAAGACATCTAATTATTCGGTTGGGTGAGAAGACAGACGAGATGATGGTAAATATTGTCACTTCGAAAGAAGAGAGACAACTCCTGGAGCCGATTGTTGATGGTATAAAAAAAGTTCATCCACGAGTCACATCTATTGTTAACAATATCACCCGACGGAAGGCGGGCGTTTCCTATGGAGAGTGGGAGGTGTTACTCCACGGCCGCCCAACCATCACGGATCATCTGGGTGACTTTACTTTTGAAATCTCCGCCAATTCATTCTTTCAAACGAACAGTATTCAGGGTGAAAAGCTCTACAAAATCGCACGCGATTTCGCTGAATTTCGGGGCGACGAAATTCTGTATGACCTTTATTGCGGCACTGGTTCCACATCCATTTTCATGGCTCAGCAGGTGAAGCAAGTTTACGGTTTTGAAGTGGTGCCACCGGCAGTGGAAGATGCTGTCCGAAATGCCGTCTCAAACAGAATCATCAACTGTCGTTTTTTTTCAGCTAATCTTGACAAATTTTTCAGGAAGTCATCCAATCTTTCTGAGATTGAACCTCCTGATATTGTCCTTCTTGATCCTCCTCGTGCGGGAATGCATCCAAAGCTGGTGAATGATGTGGTGAACATGTCGCCTGAAAAGATTGTTTATATTTCCTGTAACCCTTCAACGCAAGCCAGGGATGTGGCTCTATTTTCAGAAAATGGATTCGAGTTGAAGAATCTTGCAATGGTGGATATGTTTCCGCACACGCCCCATATTGAGACAGTGGCTTTGCTCACACATCACGGTAAAAGGTAAATGTTAATAATTCGTCATTTTTTTGGGGAATATCACCTTTGGCCCTTCAATTCTTACATAATTTCAAGCCGAATCACTAAATTACCCTGATGATACGTTTTCTGAGGATCGTCGTGCGGAGCCCCTTTGCACAGATCGTTACTATTATAATAATGGTAATGATGCTCGGAGGTTGGGCTATAAGCAGATTGGAGGTTCCTCCTGTAGGGGAACCGCAACTTGCCGAAGGAAATAATCCCTTCTGGTGGGCCATTGTTACCATGACCACCGTGGGATACGGTGATTTTGCTCCAAAGACTCCGGAAGGTAGGTTACTGGCTATTGTTATCATGTTTGCCGGTATTTCGTTGACAGCACTTCTGACGGCAACAGTATCCTCGATTTTCGTGGCAAAAAGAATTCGGGAGGACAAAGGTTTGGAAACATTGAATACAACAGATCATATACTTCTCTGTGGTTGGAACAGGATGGTTGACAGCCTCGTCGACTCATTGCAGTCAATGAATGAGTCTGGCAAACTTGATATTGTCTTGATCAACGATGAAACTGAGGATGCTATCTCGGCCATCCGAAATAAGTACGGGAATGTAAAATTTCGCTTTGTAAGGGGAGATTTTACCCGCGAAGCTATTCTGGAAAAAGCAAATCTCGAAAAAGCGAAAACTGCGATTATTCTTCCCAACGAAGGATTGGAAACTGGTGGTCATCCTGATGAGAAGACAATCTTTGCTACGCTGACGATNAAAACGATGGCTCCCAGCTGTCGTGTTGTTGCCTATATCACAGAACGTGACAATCTGACACATATCCGCCGGGCGAATGCCGATGAGGTGATACTNNGCGACGATTTTGGTGCATACATGGTTGCGTCACATGTCATTGATCCGGGAGTTCCGCAAACGGTGGAATTGCTCTTGGATTCTCACCAGCCAGGCACACTGAAACGGGTGCCAATTCCGGAAGAGTTTGTTGGTGAATCGTACAATAAGTTGTTTGATCATTTCCGTTCGAANGGGTGGGTGCTTATCAGTGTATATTCGGAAGATGAGCAAATCGGAATTGGTGAAATACTCTCGTCCGATTCCTCCGCCTTGGATGCCTTCATTGAAAGAAAACTTAAGGAGGCCGGGCACTCCCTTGGCGATGAAAACAAGACAGCCGTGGTCGTCAACCCCACAGANAATTATGTCATCAGAGAAAATGAAAGAGCGGTTGTCATTCAGTAGGTGAAGATATGAGCGAAAACAGAGAATACTCAAAATACNGGATTTTCAACGGTTTGGAAGAAAAACAGATCGGTCACTTCGAAGAGGTGACCAAAGTGAAAACATTTCCTTCTGGANAAGTNATCTTCNAAGAAGGTGACGTTGGNGACTCTCTCTATCTATTGCTGGAAGGANAGATAGAAATTAATCAGGCGCTGACGCTTCAGTTGAGTAAAGGTGATTACGATACTCGTGAGAAGGCCATTATAAATCTTTCCAGNGATATTCACCCCGTTTTTGGTGAGATGTCCCTGCTCGGTTCCGATGACAAACGGACAGCCACAGTGAAGGCCATCACCGATTGTGAGATGGGAATAATCATGAAGGATGATCTTTTCGCGATTTGTCANTCNGATCCTGATATTGGTTACGNTATTATGAGGAATGTGGCTTCTATTGTTACAGACAATCTTATCAAAGCGAANACAAATGTCCTCAAGCTTACAACAGCTTTCAGCCTGATTCTGGAAAAATAGAGAACCTCTCCTAGATGTCTNCTGATGACAAGATTTCGAAGGTCTATGACCCCAGTCTGGTTGAAAANGAATGGTATGAGCACTGGNTGGATCGGGGNTATTTCCATGCTGAAGTAAACAGCGACCGTTCACCTTATACTGTTGTCATTCCTCCTCCCAACGTTACNGGCAGCCTCACCATNGGCCATGTNCTGAATAATACCATTCAGGATNTACTGGTTCGNCGGGCGCGCATGCAGGGGNGTGAAACCTGCTGGATNCCGGGAACNGATCANGCTTCTATCGCNACTGAGACGAAAGTGACAAANATGTTNGCGGATAAAGGGACAGATAAGCATGAGATNGGCCGAAAGGAGTTCCTTAAGTATGCCTGGGAGTGGAAAAATGAGTACGGTTCACTGATCNTTCAGCAGCTCAAACGGCTNGGATGNTCCTGNGANTGGGNGAGNGAGAGGTTTACTATGGACGACGGCTATTACCGTGCTGTGATTGCCGCTTTTGTGAAACTTTATGAGAAGGGACTTATCTACCGCGGCAAGCGTCTTGTGAANTGGTGTCCTGCAACGAAATCGGCTATTTCAAACGAGGAGGTGATTTACAGNGAAGTTCANGGGAAACTGTGGTATCTGAAATATCCANTGTCAGNCAGTGATGATTCTGTAACGGTTGCCACCACCCGTCCTGAAACCATGCTGGGAGATACNGCNGTTGCGGTTCATCCTGGTGATAAACGATTTAAAAACTTCGTTGGGAAATCNGTNATGCTGCCGCTGGCTGANAGGGAAATTCCCATTATTGCNGACGATTTTGTGGACCCTGAGTTCGGNACTGGCTGTGTGAAGGTGACCCCGGCTCACGATNCCAACGATTTCCAGATNGGTNAGCGCCACGATCTTGANTTNATTAACATTCTAAATCCTGATGGCTCCTTGAATGAATCTGTGCCGGAACAGTTCCGGGAGCTGGACAGATTTGATGCCCGGGATAAAGTTGTGGATGCCCTGACAAAATCAGGAGCGCTGGAAAAAACAGAAGACTANACNACAAGCGTTGGCTATTCTGAACGGGGGGATGTNCCNGTTGAACCGTACCTTTCTGAGCAGTGGTTCATGGCAATGGAAAAGCTTGCCAANCCGGCACTGGAGGCGGTCCGAAAAGGTGATATCACGTTTTACCCTTCCCATTGGNTAAAGACCTATGAACATTGGATGACCAANATCCAGGACTGGTGCATCAGTCGCCAGTTGTGGTGGGGGCACCGAATACCTGTCTGGTATTGCCGNGGGAATGATATTGGAAAGTGTGAACTTGATTGCAAGGATCCCATTGTCTCAGCAGATGAACCGGAATCATGTCCTGCCTGCGGGTCAACAGATTTAGTTCAGGATCCTGATGTTCTCGATACTTGGGCCAGNTCATGGCTGTGGCCCATGGGTGTTCACAANTGGCCTGAAGANACCCCCGATCTTGACTANTTCCATCCAACGAATGATCTGGTCACCGGTCCCGACATCATCTTTTTCTGGGTAGCGCGAATGATCATNNCGAGCCTTGAGTTTAAAGGTGAAATNCCCTTCAAGAATGTCTATTTCACCGGCATGGTTCGGGACATGCAGGGGCGAAAGATGAGTAAATCGCTGGGTAACTCCCCCGATCCTTTGAAACTCATNGAGAAATATGGTGCNGATGCCGTTCGCTATGGCATTATGCTCATTGCACCGCAAGGACAGGATATACTGTTTTCTGATGAGCGGATNGAAATCGGCAGGAATTTTATGAACAAACTGTGGAATGTANCTCGGTTTCTGGACATGGCAGGTTCTGATATTGATGCAGAACCGGTGGATGAACTTGAAAGGGACCANTTAGATCTCTCCGATAGGTGGATTCTCAGCCGGTTAAANCGGACAATTACCGGAGTGGATGAAAGTTTTGATGNTTACCGCTTCAATGAGACAGCAAAAAAGATTTATNATTTCACCTGGTCGGACTTTTGTGACTGGTATGTTGAGGTGATAAAGTCCCGACTTTACGGCNACAACGTTGACCAGAAAAAAACTGCTTTCAGCGTGGCAAATCNTGTCATGAGGGGCATCCTGAAAATGCTTCACCCCTTTGCGCCATTTATAACTGAAGAGATTTGGAGTCGTTCAGAGCCGAGTNANGGNACTGGGGAAAATCAGACAGATATCATTGTTTCGTCNTGGCCAGTTTCTNATGATAAATGGATAGACNAAANTGCCGAAGGGAACTTTGTTGAGATTCAGGAAGTAATTACGGGAGTAAGGACANTGAGGGCTGAAATGAATGTGCCACCGGGAATGCGTGCCGATCTTCTTATNAGGAGCGATAACGGCCAGTCCCTAAAATTAAACGAGCAGTTAATTCGTGACCTTGCCAAAGTGGACGACCTNACNATNGAACCGGATGTAGAGCGTCCGGACAAATCGGCTACNGTGGTAGTGGGGAAGAAAGAGTTGTTTATACCTCTGGGTGACCTTATTGATGTGGAGACGGAGAAAAAGCGGCTTACCGAAAAGATCGAATCGCTAGATGGNCGNTTAAGTTCCGTGGCGGCGAAACTGAACAATCANGATTTTGTCAGCCGGGCGCCAAANGAGGTGGTAGACCGGGAAAGAAAAAAGCTCGGCGATATGAAGGAAAATCTCGCTAAACTGAAGCAGAATTATACTTACTTAGAATGAAGAAAACAGTGATCATACTTTTATTAGNATCGTTTGGATATGCGCAATCCAAGGATGCCTCTATTACANTCTACAAGGANGGATANGGTCTTGTTCGTCAACCTATTACTGTTAAGTTGAAAACTGGCTCTAACCAGGTNACATATCCAAATCTCCCGGATAAAATNGAACCANCGTCAACTTTTCTCTCTATGTCTGAAGGGNATGTAATCTATCAGAAATTCAATAGAGATGTTTTCGATACGTTTGCTTTTCTCAATCAACAGCTGGGGAAAACAGTAACAGCAAAAACAACTGAAGGTAAATCGATAAAAGGTCATTTGGTGGATGTGGATAACAACTGGCTATCAATAAGGTCCAAGAGCAAAGTGCATGTTTTGAACATGAGTGAGGTCATTGAAATTTCTTCTGAGAACAGAAAAAAGAGACCCTCAGTTCGAGCTTCCATAGAATGGACTGTTCAGTCGCAGTCCAACGGTGCTGTAGGCGGAGAAATTGTCTATATCTCAGGCGGTTTCGACTGGAATACCAACTACCGACTAATTATTGCCCCTGATGAGAGAAATGCCACACTTGTTTCACAAGCGGTTGTTTTCAACAACACCGATCAAGATTTTATCAATTCTTCCATCGAGCTTGTGGAGGGAGATTTGAAGCACCGGAGAAACGGAGCGCGTCCATTGCCTCGTATGGCAGCCCAGACGGCAGCGCCCACCGAAACCGCCTTTCAAGTTGAGTCGTCCGGAGATTTCGTTCTTTATTCACTGCCGTCTTCTCTAACAATTCCAAGGAATGAATCTCTCACTGCTTCTCTTTATGCTGATAGGGAGGTTCAACTCAACAGGACATATGTTTTTGAGAACAATGAAAGGGCGAATAGTGAAGAGCCCATGGCTATTGAAATTTCGTTAGCCAACGGCGGCAAGAGTCTGGATGTTCCCTTACCGGCGGGCGTTTTTCAGATCTATCAGCGTACTGANAGNGGNGGAGTTATTTTTGCCGGAGAGGATCTCCTGCCTCAGACATCGGTGGGAGAGAACATTACTGTTGTGGCCGGTCGTGCGTTCAACGTTTTGGGCAAACGGACGGTCATGAATTACGACCGGAAGAAAAAGAGTGAAGAAGCCACCATTCTGCTCGAGATAAAAAATAATCGTCAGGATAAAGTAAACGCGCGCATCACGGAACATATTTTTGGTGACTGGGTCATTCGCGATCCGTCCCACGATTATCGAAAGGTGGATGCTGAAACAATCCAGTTTGATCTGACGCTGGGAGCCGCCTCTAAAGAGACTGTCACCTATACCTACAGGAAAGAGTGGCAGTAAGCTTTCCGTCGGTTCTGCTTCTTCTATATCATACTTACCTTAAAGCAGTCAAGATCAATCGTTCAGTCCCATGAGTTCTGAACAGTCTCTCTCAGCAAACACCTCTGTGCAGTACGTTAAGGGCGTCGGCCCGAAACGGGCTGAAATTCTGAAAAAGTCAGATGTCAAAACAGCTCTTAATCTTTTGTATTATTTCCCACGCCGCCATCTGGATCGCACTTCAGTCACGAAAATCCGGGACTTAACTAAAGGTATTACCACAACAGTAGTGGCAAAAGTTGAAGCGGGTGGCATGAGGTCTGCCCGGAAAAAGAAATACTACCAGCTTATGGTGAACGACAACACCGGATTCATGAAATGCACCTGGTTTAACGCTGCCCAGTACATGGAAAAAGTGTTTTCAGTGGGTGATGAAGTGGCCTTTCACGGCAAGGTTGATTTCTACAACGGGTACCAGATGGTCCACCCCGAGTACGATATTTTGAGCGATGAGGAAAGAGAACCGCTGAATACTGGTGCTGTTATTCCCATCTATCCTACTAGCGAAGGTTTGAAGAAGATGGGGTTGGAGAGTCGGGGTTTTCGGCGAATAATCAAGGCGTGCATCGATGCATATGAACTGGATGAGCTTGAGTTCATGTCAAAAGAAATGGTTGATGAACAGTCTCTTTCTCCACTGACCAGTGCATTACAACATATCCACTTTGCCCCGGATGTGGCAACGCTCAGCGGTGCGGTGCGACGTCTCAAATTTGACGAACATTTTTTTCTTCAGCTCCTTATGGCACTTCGAAAAACAATCATTACTGAACAGAGCGGAAGAACTATGACAGAAGTGGGTCCTTATGTAAAGCAAATTTATGAAACCTTAGGTTTTGAGCTTACCGGAGCACAGAAGCGGGTTTTGAAGGAGATCCGAACAGATATGGCATCACCCGAAGTGATGAATCGGCTTTTGCAGGGTGATGTGGGATCGGGTAAAACCATTGTTGCGATTCTTGCTTCGGCTGTGGCTGTAGGTAACGGCGCCCAGGTAGCGGTCATGGCGCCTACGGAGATCCTTGCACATCAGCATTATCACGTNTTCAAATCTCATCTCGATGCCGTCCGGGTGCCCACAGCCTTGTTGGTAGGCAAACAGAAATCGACGGAGCGAAAAAAGATTCTTGCTGCCATTCAGGAGGGGCGGGTGAATGTGGTGGTGGGTACTCACGCCATCATCCAGGATGAAGTGACCTTTCAAGATCTTGGGTTGGTAATTATAGATGAACAACAACGGTTTGGCGTTCTTCAGCGGGGGAAGCTTCTCAGCAAAGGTGACAACCCGGACATCCTCGCCATGACAGCAACGCCCATCCCTCGGACACTGGCCATTACTTACCACGGCGACATGGAGCTCTCCCTGCTTGATGAAATGCCCAAACACCGTCAGCCGGTNACGACGCGAATAGTAGAAGCGGAGAAGATAGAAAAAGTTTACAGCTTCATGGCGGAGGAGATGAAAAAGGGACGGCAATGTATGGTAGTCTATCCCCTTATTGATGAATCTGAAAAGATGGATTTGGAAGCGGCGGTGGAAGGTTGTAAACGACAGGAGAAGCAGTTCTCAGATTTTGTCACCGCTCTATTACACGGCAGAATGAAACGGGAAGAAAAAAATGATATCATGGACCGTTTTGTCGGGAACGAGATACAGCTTCTTGTTTCCACCACAGTCATCGAAGTGGGGATTGACGTTCCAAACGCTACCATTATGCTTATCGAGAATGCTGAGCGATTTGGACTCACTCAACTTCACCAGCTTCGAGGCAGGATTGGGAGGGGTTCAGAGAAAGGTTACTGCATCCTCGTGCAGCGTAATATCACTGCAAACTCCAGAAAACGGCTGGCCATCATGGAAAGAACTAGCGACGGATTTGAAATCTCTGATGAAGATCTCAAACTACGAGGCCCCGGTGAGTTTTACGGAACACGGCAACACGGTTATCCCAAATGGAAGATTGCCGATCTTGTGAANGACGGACANATCATCCGTGATGCCCGGAAGGCCGCGTTCAAGATTGTAAAAGTTGATCCGCATCTTACCGATCCTGNCAACAAAAAGATTCGNTTAAGATTTATGAAGGACTACCAGCAGATGCTCGAAATGGTAAANATNGGNTGACAGGGCCATGAAGCCTCTCACTCACTGTACACTTTGCGGAAGNGGCAATCTCCGCCCGGTTCTTTCCACGCGCGATTATGTGGTGTCAGGTGAAAATTTTGATATTATTGAATGCAATGAATGTGAAGTTCGGCTTACGACACCGGTGCCTGAGCCAGACGAAATGGACCNCTACTATGAATCGGATAAATACCATCCCCATTCCAGCGGTGGATTCAGCCTGTCGGACATTATCTACAAGGTTGTGCGTGGAATAATGGTGGGGAAAAAGCGTCGGTGGATAGAGCGCTTCACTGGCGTGAGAGGTGGCCGCCTNCTGGATATCGGTTGCGGNACCGGCGAATTCGCCGCGTCCATGCGGGACGGTGGCTGGGATGTATCCTGCGTTGATTCATCTGAGAACGCTCGAAAAACAGCAAAAGATCGATTTGATTTGGAAGTCATGCCACCTCAAGTTTGGCTTGAGCAAGACTGTGGTCCATTCGACGCCATCACCTTCTGGCACACGCTTGAGCATGTCTACAATCCGGAGTTTTATCTTTACCGGGCTCGTAGTCAACTCACTGAAAAAGGATGTATGTTCATTGGTGTCCCCAACTTTACCTCGCACGACGCCCAGACTTACGGAGATCAATGGGCCGCTTGGGATGTTCCCCGTCATTTGACTCATTTCAGTCCCGCCGCCATGGAGCGGCTTCTTGACAGGTGTGATTTGTCACTTAGGAATATGAGAGGTCTCCCTTATGATGCGTACTATGTATCGCTGTTAAGTGCGAAGTGTAGCGAGCAAAATTCTCTGAGCGCCCTCTTTACAGGCTTCTTTTCCAACAGGAAAGCCGGAGCTGACAGGAAATGGTTCAGTTCGTTAATTTATATGGTTAGACCTGAGTCCAATGACGAAGGTTAGTGAAAAGAAACCAACCACTAAGAAAGGCATTTAAGCGTTATGTCAGAAACTGAAGCGAAAAGTGACGAGCATATTCTTATTCATGTTGTGACCATGTTCACGCAGCAGGCGTGGATGGCCATGGGGAAACTGAAAAATCCGATGACGGATAAGATGGAGCGCAATCTCCAAGAAGCCAGTTTCTTTATCGATATCCTGGATATGATGAAGAAACGGATGGCAGGGAATCTTTCCGACGATGAGGAAAAGTTCCTCGAGTCAAGTCTCAGCGGTCTCAAAATGAACTACATGGAAGAGTCGAATAAACCTGAGCCCAAAAAATCCGATGAAGAACTAATTGATAGTGATCAAGACACTGATCAGGATAAGGCCCCTAAAGAAGAACAGGCTGAAAATGAAAAGGATAAAAACACCGATGAAGCTTCCGCCGAAGAAAAGGATGAAGAAGAAAAATCTGAAACGCCTGACTCAGATGAAAAAAGTGATGAAGATGAGAAGCCTGAATGACATCTGAGAAGCTGAACAGAATTTTTGCCGGCATTGTTTTTGTCGTCACTTTTATCATCTATTTTGATACCATGGCGCCTACGGTCTCTTACTGGGACTGTGGTGAATTCATCGCTACCTCCTATATCTTGGGGGTTCCTCATCCACCGGGCAGTCCACTATTCCTAATTATCGGCAGAATTTTTTCCATGCTGCCGTTCAGTAGCGACATTGCTTATAGAGTTAATATCATTTCGCCGCTGGTAAGTGCTCTGGCGGTGATGTTTCTTTATCTCATTATCGTTCAGCTTGTGCGCCAGTTCCGCGGAAAAATTGAAACAGTTGAAGACCGACTAATCACTTTCGGCTCAGCCGCAGTCGGTGCCCTAATTTTTGCTTTTACGGACAGTCACTGGTTCAATGCTATAGAAGCCGAGGTCTATGCTATGAGCACACTTTCCACAGCCATTGTGGCATGGCTCATTCTTCACTGGGCTGAAAGAGCGGATGAACCGGGAAATGAAAGGTATGTACTTCTTATCAGCTATGTGTTGGGTCTCGCCACCGGTATTCACCTTTTGAACTTGCTTGCACTACCGTTCATGGGAATGATTATTTACTTTAAAAAGGTCAAGTTCTCCTGGCATTCATTTATTATCATGGGTGCCATTACCGGAGGCATATTTTTCGGCATCTATTTGGGAATAATTAAAGGATTCCCACAGATTGCCGCTAAGATCGGTCTTTTTGGTATGGCCGTTGTAATGGTAGCTGTTTTCAGTGCTACTGTTGTTGCTATCATTCAGAAGCGCCGTCTCGCTTCACTCATCCTTTCATCAGCGGTATTGGTAATTGTGGGATACTCCACCTATGGGATTCTTTTCATCCGGTCCTCGCAAGATCCGGCCATTGATGAAAATAATCCTGAGACAGTGGAGCGGGCCATTATATATCTAGAACGTGAACAGTACGGTGCTATTTTCACTCTGCCCAGGAGGTATAAAAAAGAGCAGGTAGGTTCTTATCCTCATAAAGTTTCCGTTGTGGGTAGACCAACAAACGGTCAAAATTTTTCTTCCTCTCAAAATTACAAATATAAGTTTCACGACCTTGGCACCCAGTTAATTTTTCTATGGGATTATCAGATCGTCAGGATGTATGCCCGTTATTTCCTGTGGCAGTTTGCTGGTCGGGGACCGGCGGGAGATAAGTGGGTATCAGAATTTGGCGCTCTGAAAAAAAGGGGGGAAGACGGTGTTGATTGGAGCCAGTTTGGTTTGCCACTTCCATTTCTTATGGGAGTCTTGGGTATGGTCTATCATTTCAAGCGGGATCCGAAACGAGCATGGTCCGTTCTCGCGCTCTTTTTCATGACAGGCCTTGCCATCATTTTCTATCTCAATCAGGATAAGTTTCAGCCAAGAGAACGTGACTATTCTTACGTCGGTAGCTTTTTTGCCTATTCCATCTGGATCGGCATTGCTGCCGCGGCTATTTTGGATAAAGTAGTTAACACCTTGAAGCAAAAAAATATAGCTTACAATACTATGTATGTTGGTGTTGCACTGCTTTTTCTGGTGCCGGGCATTATGTTGTCATCCAACTACCACTCCCACGATCGCTCTGGCAATTATGTGGCATGGGATTATTCGTATAATATTCTCCAAACATGTGAACCAAACGCCATCATATTCACTA
>PBTS01000042.1:0-7321 GCA_002729175.1 Fidelibacterota bacterium | reverse complement strand
GCAGTCGCCATCATCCAAAAAATTGCCGGCATTGCTTCAGACAGATAAAGCGGAAAAGCAGCAACAGCAATAAGGGCAACACCCATGAACCTTATCATGCGGGATAGCGTCATGTTACTCCCTCTCTCCCGACTGGCATCTGGTAACGCATCCTTGAGCGTCCATTCATCTGTGAAACATCCAGTGTGTCCAGGTTTACTGATATTAACGTGTCAGAAAATCTTTTTTTCTGCTGAGATCCACTTATCATAAAATCCTGATCAGCATCCAGAAGCGCCAATGCGGAAAAAATTCGCTTTAATGAGAAAGTCCCTGCCCCCTCATTAATATGTAAGTTGGGAGCCACCAGGCCCACATGAAAATTTCTGTGAACTAAAAATCTGACAATGGACGCGGCAATCTCTATTCCTTGCTCCCGCCGTTCTTGAACTATATGATCCCTGTGGCTGCCTGTAAGGTAGACTGTGGCCCTCCTTCCTGCCAGTTCCTCAAACTCCTTAATGGCAAACTGTTGTCGGGAAGCTGTTTTCTTCCAGTGAACATTTCTCCAATCATCACCTGGATGCATCTGTCGGATAGAATAAAACTCTAACCCCTGACCTTTATTGTTATGGGCGTCAAAATGATCATCCTGCTTAATGGATAATTGACTTAAGATTGTTTCAACCGACTCTTCACCCTTGGGCATCACCAAAACAGAGCGGCTGAATTCATAATGTCTGCTTTTAGAAAAAAAAGAGAACGGGAAACGGGTACCTATTGATATCCCTCTTATTTGCTGTTTGCCTCTTTTTGGGAAAACCAATCGTACCATCATATGCCCTTCTTCTCCGGCTTTTAGCTTCAGCAGTATTCCTTTCTTCTGAATGATACCACTATCATCAGCGACTAACAGGTCTCCTTCCAATGAGAAAGAGCTCAGGTACCGTTTTTTGTTCTGGATCTTGATAGATCCAAATGTCTCAGATGCAACAATTGTTTCTGACGGAAGGTCAACTTCCCAGCGCAGTTTTTTCAGCGTCAATTCTGACAGGATTCCGCTTGCAACAATGATCGATAGGAGCATAGCCATCAGGAGATAAAGAAGGTTTACACCGGTGTTCACAGCGGCAAAGCCTATCCCCAGTGTAATGAACACTAGAAACTTTCCTTCCATGGTAAAGGTGAGCTTCCTTGGAAAAAAGCTGCTCTGCATCATCCTGTTAATTAAACTTTTCCTCCGGTCCCGAAACCGTACAAACAGCAATGTGTTTACCACGAACAGAAAGACAAATATCACCTTCAAACGCATATAATACGGGAACTTGAAAATCATGTAAAAGGAAGACCCCGTAATAAACAGCATGATAAGTCCCACTAAGGAGACCTTCATTCCTTTGGGTCTAATATGAAGAACTTCTAGTATGCGGTCTCTCAAGGGGCAGGAATGGAACTCAGTATATCTTCTATTTTTGATAAGACCTGGCTCCTTTCACCCAATATATTTGAAGATCCTCTCAAGGTGAGCCTGTGTGCCAGAACGTGTGGAGCTATGGTTTGAATATCATCAGGTGTAACATAATCCCTCCCTTTAACAAGTGCGTAACCCCGAGCCGCCCGCATCATTTGGATGCCCGCTCTTGGGCTGGCACCAAGCTCAAAATGATCTGCCTCCCGAGTAGCTAATACAATGGAATGCACATAATCGATCAGCTCATCCTGTACCGACACAGAATCAACACTCTTTTGAAGATCTTGTACCTGTTGGCTATCCAAAACCTTGTTAATCTGATCAAATGATTCGTTTTCATTCTGACCCCCGATAATTTCTTTCTCTATAGAAGTCTCAGGATAGCCTATGGTTACAGAAAGAATAAATCTGTCAATTTGTGATTCGGGAAGAAAATACGTCCCTTGGATCTCCTTAGGGTTTTGAGTTGCCATAATAAAAAATGGGGCGGGCAGTTGGAATGTTTCTGTATCGATGGTTACCTGGTTCTCATTCATTGCTTCCAAAAGTGCACTTTGTGTTCTGGGTGATGTACGGTTTATCTCATCGGCCAAAATTATATTGCTGAAAACGGGACCTGAACGAAAAGAGAATTCGGCTGTGGATGGGTTGAAAACAAAAGTGCCAAGAATATCTGAAGGCAACATATCTGAAGTAAATTGTATCCTGGAAAAATCCAGATCCAGTGCTTTGGACAGTCCTTTAGCCAAAGTTGTTTTGCCAACCCCTGGTACATCCTCAATGAGAATATGTCCTCTAGCAATAAGAGAAGTGATTGTCAACTCCACTACAAATCGCTTCCCAACAAAAACTTTTTCTACTTCAACCATAAGATTTTGCAAGAGGTCGGCCCGAGCTTGTTTGGTGTTGATGGTTGAAATATGGTTCACCTTATACCTCTCCTCCTTTCTTGGAAAAATCAATTGTATTCATTAGATAAAACAAGACTATCGCTTCACCCCTTCAAATGTATGTTAATAAAAAAAAGCCTCCCTNGCAATAAGACAGGAAGGCTTAAATCTTAATCAGAGTCCGTGCTATTCCACCATTTCAGCAGAACCCAAGAGGTCTTCCAGGTTAAATCTCCCGTCTTTCTCCATCTGGCGGGCCACATCAACAATGGTTTTCTGAGCATTGTCCACATCACGTTTTGCCGTCGCTCCTTCCACAGGTTCATACATAGCCTGCTTCTTTTTAGGAAGGTTGTTTATTACTTTATCAACATCCTCCTGATTTTTCCCTTTCAGGGCAAGAGCGATGGCATCCAGCTCCACGGAATTCATAAGATCGCGAAGCAAGTTTTCAGGAAAATAAGCCAAAACATCATCAAATGTAAGGTGATACTTCTTGATTTCGTCTGCTAGTTCTGGATTCTCCCTTGTAATTGTTTCTAAGAACTGCTCTTCTTCAAAAGGTGACATCTGTCCAAGGATATCCGCCACATTCTTACCGCCACCCCGGGCAAATTCCACGCCCTTCGGGAGATAGAGTGACTTTGTCCTGAGCTGAGATGCCACATTTACAATACCCTCAAGAGGCACGTTCTGAAGTGAACCAATTTGCATAAGAACCTGTCCCTTAGTTTCAGGGTTTAAGCGTTCCAGCACTTTCATCTGGCGTTCCGGAGCAACTTGGGCAAGAGCAATGGCGATGATACGCGGCTCTTCAACTTCCAGTAGTGCAATAAGTTGTTCATCAGCAAGCTCTTCAAGGAAGTCAAAGGGCTTCTTTGATTCGGGCTCTCCCTCACTTTTCAGCTTCTGGGAAATAACAGCCAGATAAAATTCGTCCAGTATCTGCTTTTTCAGAGCAGTGGAAACAGCTTCCATCTCTCTTGCCCTGGCACGGATCCGGCGAACATCTGATTCGCTTAGTGTTTTTAACAGTTTAATGGCTACACCTTCCCCAATCACCGAAAAGAGGACAGCTACTTTGTCAATTCCAGCTAGTTTGTAGTATTCAGTAATCATGGTATCCGCCTACTTCTTTTTCTTTTTCTTCTTTTTACCATCATCCTCTTCAGCTTCAGGTGCTGGTGCAGGAGCTGCCGGCTCTTCAGGCGGAGGTGGTGCTTCTTGTTCCAACCAATCCTGCACTACGGAAGTTGCCACATCTGGATCACCAACACTCATGCTAACAACTGACTCGCGAGTTTTACTCACTTCTGACTGTAAAACGCCGGGATCATCTTGAAATGCCGGGGCTGGAGCGGGTGGTGTTGGTACTGCAACAGGTGCTGCAGCTGCAGCTTTTGTCTCACCGTTACTATTATTCACTTTTTTTTTCGGTGGCGGCTGCATCATCCACGGTGGAGGCATAACATATTTGGGTTTGGAACGGCCATTGAATAAAATCACCGCTGCCAGAGCCAAAACAGCCAACAGAGAAATGGCACTCATAAGATAAATGGGCATATTACTCATCCCACCTCCCATGCTATCCATCTCTCTTTGTGCTTGCTCCAGCATGGCCAGTTTCTCTTCAATGAGAGAATCCAATGCAGCTTTCTCCTCCTCTTTGCTCATTACAGCCTGTTGAGTCGCTGCCTGTTCTTCATCGGATAGTTGAGGGCCAGCAAGAACATCCTTAAGTTGAGAAATTTCCTGGGTGAGCTGGTTCATTCGGAGTGAGTCTCTCTCCAAAAGCGACTGCCTCTCGTTCTCAAATTCTCTGGCCGTTCTGTCATTTTCAAGACGATCAAGTTCAGCCCGCCATACAGCACGCTCTTCTTCCCGGCGCCTTGCTTCTTCACTCTTCCAACTATCAAGTTCCATACGCCAATCTTCTGCTACCTGAGCCTCAGCATCTGCCTGCTGCTCTTCCAAATTATCGATCTTTTCTGCAATAGAACGGAGTATGATAGACTCAGCCGTTCTTTCATCTTTTCTTTGCCGAAAAGAGGCGGTCATGACAGAAAGTACATCCCCACGACTTCTGTCAAAATGTGATGCTACCATGATGATCTGTCTTACGTTTTCGATCAGTTCAGGTGCAGAACCCTCAGGCAAAATACAACTCACTTCAAGCCGCTCAACAACTGGGACTGACGCTTTGGTGTCTTTGTAGGACTGGCTTAAAATTTGCGAACCTTTACTTGGACCTTCCGTGACTTCAACTTCTTCTTCAACATTTTCGTCAGCCACAGATTCCACAACAGGCTCATCATCTTCCATGCTCTGGAAATCAAACCCCGGAATGGGGATCCCCGTCATTCGTGAGCGAGACTCGGATGATTCAGATGTGACAGGGACAGATCTTGCAGATTTCTGCCTGCCTGACCTGACTGCAGATTTGGCATCATCAGCTCCTGCAGGGCGGAACGTTACTTCCTCAGTAACGGTGGGTGTGAACTTCAGGCCCACTGTTACATCAAGGACATATCTATGATCGTCCATGACTTTCTGCAGGGCCGATTCTATTCGGCTGCGCAGGTCGTTCTCAAGCATCAGCTTTTGCGCCAGGTAGGTCGACTCCTGGGCCGTCATGCTCGTTATGATTGTAAGCCCTATAAAGGCTGTTCTGATAATCCGCATCATTTTCATTTTACCGCTCTCCCTTTACCTCGGAATATTACTATTTAGAAGGAGTTTCCTCCTCAAGTTTAGACATTTTTGATCCCGAAGAACCAGACGCAAGAAAGGTGATTTCCACGCGGCGATTCCGGGCTTTCAGTTCTCTTGTAGCATTTAACTCTGCAATGAGTTCATCATTTATTACTCTGTCAGTTGGTCGATCTCTCGGAATATATTGCGCATAGCCAACAGCCTGAAGCCTCGTTGGGTCCACCTCCATATTTATCAGCTGTCTTACCACAGAGGCTGCCCTCGCACCTGAAAGCTCCCAGTTAGAGGGATATTTTGACTGAATGGATTGAGGAAGTACATCTGTATCTGTATGCCCTTCCACAGCCACCATAAAATAAGAGGATTCTATTGTGGGTACAATTTTATCTAGAACGTTAACGATTTCTGGCTTCAGATTAGCTGATCCAGAAGAAAAACTGATATCAGAAGATATACCGATTGTAACGCCTTTAGGGCCAGTTGTTACTTCTACAGGTTTTTCTCCCGTCTCAGGATCGGCCTCCATCTCCTCTATCATTTCCTGCGCAGCTTTTTTCACATCAGCCAGAGACATAGACTGATTCTCCAATTTTTCCTTTTTGCCTACCGATTTCCCCATGCCATCAGCCATTTCCTGAAGCTTTACCGGATCAATAGTCGATATGGCCGCAAGCAATACAAAAAACGCAAAAAGCAAAGTCATCATGTCAGCAAACGTGCCGAACCAGCCCGGTAGACCTTCTTCTACCTGGTCACGGCCTTTAGCTATGTACTTTTTTCTCTCTTGAGGGGTGGCTGCCATTATAACTATTCTTCTCTCTTCCACTCCTTCGGAGGAATGAACGAATTTAATTTCTCTCTAACTATAAGTGGGTGTTTGCGCTGATGGATCAACCGTGCTGCTTCCACTAACATGGCCTGTGCCGTACTTGTCTGGCTAATACGTGAATTCAGCTTCGCTGCCATAGGCAGGAAAAAAAGGTTTGCAAGAAGTGCGCCATAAAAAGTAGTGATAAGAGCTGCGGACATACCAATCCCAAGGGCGTCAGTACCGCCGCCCTCACCGCCGAAACCGGCCAGCATGATAACAAGACCAATTAGCGTACCGATCATGCCCCAAGCTGGTGACATGGTTCCCATAGTTTTAAAAAGTTCTGCCTGACTCTTCTCACGAATCTCCCTGTAGTCAATTCTTGTATTAAGAATGTCCACAAGCTCTTCTTCTGAGTATCCATCTACCACCATCTGAACTCCATCTCTGAAGAAAAAATTTCTGACGCCTTCAATACCTTTTTCCAGATCCGCAGCACCCTTTCTTCCCACATCAGCCAATTCAACTGCTTCATCTACAAGACCGCCAAGCTTCTCGCCGCCACCTTTAAAAACAGCACCCATGGCTGCCCCCAGTTTCAGTACTTCTGAAAGAGGAAAGGCTACCGATACGGAAGCAATCATTCCCCCGAATACAATGATAAAACTGGAACCGGAAATAAAGACCATGGCTGAAGCACCAGCTGCTATGGCGGCCATGGCAATACCACCAACAGTGAAGCCAAGTCCTAAAAGAATTCCTACAAGTGTGGCAATATCCATAAACTAATCCTCATTTCTGGAGAAACTTGTTGTTTTCAATCTATTCTCATGAAGAGCCTTTAAAATATTCCTCACATCGTCATATTCCGGATCCATCTGGAGGGCAAGATTCCAGTTAATTGTCGCTCTTTGCGGATCGCCAAGCTGATAATAGATAGACCCCCGGCGGGCATAGGCAAGAGCCAGGTTGGGATTAAGTTCAAGAGCTGTCTCCACTTCCTGAAGCGCTTCCCTGTAGTCTCCGGAATGAAAATAACGGAGTGACCGGGACAAGTGGCGCATAGCGCGGTTAATATTTTTCTGCGATACATTCTTTTCAAGGTTAAGCGATTTAACTGAATCCGCCAGGGAAACTGACTTCTGCTGCAATAAAGATACCTGCGTGGCAAGGTTCCGAACTTGGTGTCGTGACAATTTCAGTGAATCCCGCAGTACCGTTACAGCGCCATCCGCTGCCATGAGCGTGGAATCGATGATTCCGGCCCCCGGGCCTGCAATACCATCAGGCACAGGTGACGGACCGCCGGGCATCCCCGGCAGACCGGAAACACCTTTCGGTACATTCATTGTGAAATTCAATATAATGCCCGGATGCTTTCCACTGTACTTCTCCGAGAAATCGGGCAAATTTTCTATGTGGGTGAACCCTAGGCCCAGGCGGTAATCCGAGGTAAGG
>PBTS01000041.1:0-22554 GCA_002729175.1 Fidelibacterota bacterium | reverse complement strand
TCGCCCTTGTGCAATTTCAAAACCTCTTCCTTCTCCAAGAATAATATTTTCTTTCGGTACCCTGACATCGGTAAAACTGACTTCAGGATGTCCAAAGGGCGGCTCCAAGTAACCAAAAACCGCTAACGGTCTGACGACTTCAACCCCAGGGGTGTCCATGGGAACCAAAATCATTGATTGTTGGATATGACGGTTGCTGTTTTCAGGATCTGTTTTTCCCATTAATATTAATAACTTACAGGCCTCATTCATTGCACCGGAGATCCACCATTTTCTTCCATTGATGATATACTCATCACCATCGAGTTGAATCGGTGTTTCAATGTTGGTTGCATCCGATGAAGCAACAGCGGGTTCTGTCATGGCATAGCCTGAGCGAATTTCTCCTTTCAGCAGGGGTTTCAACCATTGCTGTTTTTGTGCCTCTGTGCCGTAACGATCCAATACTTCCATATTGCCCGTATCGGGTGCATTGCAGTTAAAAACTTCAGATGCCCAGACACAACGTCCCATAATTTCTGCCAATGGGGCGTATTCTAAATTCGTCAGGCCTGCTCCATTTTCAGAATGGGGAAGAAACAGATTCCACAAGCCTTCTGTCCTGGCCTTGGCTTTTAATTCTTCCATCATAGGATGGGCAACCCAAATATTGTCTGTCTTCGAAAAATGATCGTGAAAATCATCGTCATTGGGGTAAATATATTGTTCCATGAAGTCGTTTAACTGTTTCATCAGTTTTTTGACTTTATCAGTATGTTCAAAATCCATCGATTAACTCACTTTGTTTTCTACCAACGTATAGTATTCTTTGATGCCTTTCAATTGTTTCTGCTGCTGAAAAACCCTCTCGCAGAGTTAATGTAGAGAGTTGATTTTCTCTTAATAGAGGATGTATTTAAAATAGGTTTAACTCCCGAGGCGGTAATTCGCCATCATTCTCTCCCTTGCCGCTGCGGAGCGGTAGAAGCCCATTGAATTAATATTCCCGCCAGTGACACCGAGGTAGTCCAAAGAAAAAGATTTTATAATGCGGGCAAGCCTATCTTCTGGATTCGCGGAAATTACCACATCTGTCAATTCACACACCAGTTGATGTTCACCGGCTTCCTGTAATTCTACAGCTCTGGCCAGAATAGTGTTGGCCCCACCTACCAGCTTCACGATCTCTCTTGCCTGAAAACGGTCTGGGAGGGGATTAAGGTTACTGCCGTTCCCTGTATACCAACCTGTTTCGCCCTGATAGATCCCCCGCACTGACCATGCCACTGTGCCGTAGAGCTCTCTCAGCTGAGGGCTATTCACAAGGTCCTCCGGCAGGCTGATAGAAGCCAACGCTTGTTCCAATGAATGGCCGTTGTTAATAGCATTTACGGTTTTGTCATACACATGCCGGATGGCCTTTGTTCGATCATTCAGCACCTGCAGGACATTTTCTTCCCCGGCAATGGCCACCGTATGGCTGGGGATGAGATAACGGGGTTTCAGCGCCGACATTTCTTCCAAGGAGGTGATCCATCCCCGGACGGGACGCGGTTCCAGCATGGGTGAAGAGAGATTGGGAAAACTCTCGTAGAACTGATCACCGCAAAAAAGGGCGTGGTCATCAGGAAGCCAGAGAGTGAGATGACCTGGTGTTTCGCCAGTGGTATGGCGGAGTTCAAACCGCTTCCCACCTAGCTCGAAGATGTATTCCTTTTCAAAAGTGAGGGTGGGTAAAATAATCTCAGCCTCCCGATCAGGCTTGAAGGGTAGATCAAAGGGTCTGGCTATGGCGTACTCCTCGTTGAAAAAACCGAACTGATGATTTCTGACACGCTGGTGGTAAGTGCCGAGCCAGCCCAAGTCTTTTTCGATCATACCTTTGGCAATTTCAGTGGAAATGATTTCTGTACCATCTTGGACTAAGGATTCTGTCCCTGTAACGTGGTCCAGGTGACCGTGTGTGTAAACAATAACTTTTACCGGCTTGTTCGTGATCTTGCGAAACTCTTTCATCACTTCAGCGGCACTTTGCCGGTTCTCACCAGCGTCCACCAGTACGAGCCCTTCATCTGTAATAATCATGGCGATACTCCCCAGCATGTAGC
Source organism: Fidelibacterota bacterium (assembly GCA_002729175.1). GTDB lineage: Bacteria > Fidelibacterota > Marinisomatia > Marinisomatales > S15-B10 > UBA2125. Next base: position 20,467 of record PBTS01000041.1, on the reverse strand, counting down.
CCCGAGCCAGATAAATACCCTCTGTTATTTTGTCAACGGTAGGAGTGAAGTTCCTCTTCCGAGACTCAAGTAATTCAGGGATGGTCTCCAACAGTAGTTTTGGTGATGGAGGCGGCGTGTAGCTGAGAGTTGCTGCGCCGGGTGTTTCCGGCTCCCGCACAACCGGCTTTCTCCCAGAAAGGGAGACAAGATTGTTAACAAGCGGTACCAGCAGTGCGACAATGACAACGGACTGAATAATGATTATGCGTCTTTTCAAAATAATTCCTCAGAATTGAGATTTCGCGGAAGATAGTGAGGCTCTGTTAATAAGTGAACGATTTCCTCTGAAGATGACAAGATTTTTTAGGATAATTTTCAATATGATATAATATTATAGATAGAGGACAACGAATGAATTGGTTAAGAAAACAAATGCTTTTGAACCCAGCAAATCCAACACTAAGAAAGATTTTTTTGGCAGTAATAGCTATTTGTGCGGTGTTGATGATTGCCATTGGGCAGTATTGGGCGGCTCTTCTTTGGGGGAGTATTTTTCTGGGTAATTATCTCCTGCATAGAACTAATAAATGAAAAAGCGAGGGGGAGCCAAATGTTCAGACATATAGTGATTGGAGCAACCGCGCTAGCGACCTGCTCGCTTGCGGCGGCATCGCAAGACGCACCGGACACGCGAATCATTGAAGAACTAACAAACAAGCATGTGCGGGCATCGTTCCCGATGCTGAGGGATATTTTGTCGATCCCGAACGACGCGCATTTCCCCGAGCATGTCGCCGCAAACGTTGAATGGATGCAAAAAGCTTTTTATGGTCGCGGGTTTGAGACTACTTTACTGGAGACGGGCGGCCCGCCTCTGTTGATGGCTGAGCGCGCGGCGGCGGGTGCACGCAAAACTGTGCTAATCTATTTGCAGATTGATGGTCAGCCTGTGGACCCCAGCAGATGGAACCAGGAAAGCCCCTATAAGCCAGTGTTAAAAGAACTGCGTGGGGGCGCATGGGCCGAGATCGATTGGTCAAACCTCGAAGGCAAGCTTGATCCTGATTGGCGCGTGTTTGCACGGGCAGCATCTGACGCCAAAGGCCCGGTTGCCATGTTTCTTACTGCGCTCGATATCCTAGAGCGCGAGGGCCTCCAGCAAACCCACAATGTCAAAGTCATCATGGATTTTGAAGAGGAACTCGGTTCTCCTCATTTGCCTGCTGCCGTTGAGAAATACAAATACCAGCTCGCCGCGGATATGCTGCTCATATACGATGGGCCGCGTCACACCAGCAACCGACCAACGCTTGTGTTTGGTGCTCGCGGGATTGCGACTGTTTCACTAACGGTGTTTGGTCCGCTCCGCCCGCAGCACAGCGGTACTTACGGCAACTACGTGCCAAACCCGGCAATACGGCTGGCGCAGCTCGTGGGTGGTATGGAGGACGCGGACGGACGCGTTACCATCCCCGGGTTTTACGATGGTATAATACTCACTGACGACGTGAAATCAGTGATCAACAGTGTGCCGGATGACGAGCCTGCGATCCGCCGCTCCATTGGATTTAAAACACCGGATAATGTTGCACCCACATATCAGGAATCGATCCAGTATCCGAGCATCAGTGTGCTGGGGCTTGAGAGTGCCTGGGTCGGCAATCAGGCGCGCACCATCATTCCTGCCACCGCGACCGCAGAGCTTGATATCAGGCTTGTGCTAGAGAGTGATCCGGAGCATCTAGTTGGCCTGGTGCGGCAATATATTGAAAGTCAGGACTATCACATCATAGCAGGCGAAACGCCAACGGAGGCTGAACGACAAGCATATGATCGACTGATTTCGTTTGACTATGAAATCTCCTACGCTGCGTTCCGCACGCCCTTGAGTTCCCCCGCAGGTGACTGGGCAGAGCGGGCGCTTGTGCGGGCATTTGACGAGCCGCCCATCAAGATCAGGACCGGTGGCGGATCGATCCCGATTTCACCCTTTGTCAAAAATCTTGGCCTACCCGCGGTTTTGGTACCTTCTGTTTACATCGAAAACAATCAGCACAGCCCAAATGAAAACCTGCGGCTTGGCAACTATGTGGATGGTATACGGGCCTATCTCGCAATCCTGACACAACCAGATTGAAGATTTTTATGTATAGACTTGTCGCCGCCGCAATACTGCTCCTGCTGTTCAGCTCCGTATCTGCTCAAGAAACAATCGCTGTCCTTGGATTTGATGCCAACAACAAAACAAGTAAAAGTGATGATTTTTCTGTTGTTGCTTACCATGTTGATTTACGAGTACAAATAATGCCAATGCCCACCCTTAAAGCACTAGCAAAGGAAATTTCTGCTTTGGGTTTTAATACCCTTATCATGGAGTGGGAAGCGACTTATCCTTATAAGCAACATAGCATTATTTCGAATCGTTATGCTTATAGCCGAGAAGAAGTAACTGAATTCATTAATTATAGTGAAAGTTTAGGGCTTGATGTTATCCCTTTACAGCAAAGTTTAGGGCATGCGGAATATATCTTAATGCATGAACGTTATGCTTATTTACGGGCTGACAAAAGAAATTTATCTCAAATTGATCCTACTCGATTGGATGCTGCTAGAGAATTTTTTACTGAGTTATATAACGATATGTTATCAACGCATCAATCACAATACGTACACATCGGTGGAGATGAAACCCGAATTTTGGATTGTAAGCGCTGTCAAGAAGCGTGGGGCGAAGATGGTGAAGAGTTAGGCAAGTCAAAATTGTATGTTGAATACATGACAATGATTGCTGAGATTGTTATTGCGCAAGGCAAAACGCCCTTATTATGGGCGGATATGATTTTAGCTCACCCCGATGCAATAGCGAATATGCCAAAGAATGTTATTTATATTGACTGGAACTATGGTTGGGAATTTGATCGTTTTGGTGAAAATCCACGCACACTTATCAAGAAGCATGGACTAAAATTTTGGGGCGCTTCTTCAATAAGGTCATCCCCCGATGATTATCATGTTACCTCTTGGAGAAAGCATATGAAAAATCAGGCTGTTTATGTTTCATATGCAAGAGAATCTGGTTTTAAAGGGATGGTATTAACGTCGTGGTCGACCTCGGGTGAATATGGCTATGAATGGTTTTGGCCTGAAGTAGTTGAGATTCACCCTCTCCGCCAAGTATATCCGCATGCCTATCCTAATGATGCTTTTAGAATGAATACTCTCGGATTTATTGAGGCTGTGCAACATAAAAAAACATTCAACCCCAAAGACTTTGCTCATCAATACGCTCAACAACGTTTTGGATTAACTGCTGGGGAATCCGAGATGCTTTGGAATATTCTTACCGACGAATCGTTGAGTAATAAAGTTATCATCGGTTCGTCGCCTTTATCTGGTATAAAGGGACTTCCCGATAACAAACGCGTGGTCAGTGCTACCTTAGCAAAGGTGAGAGAATTACAAGCCGCATTGAGCAAAATTGTGCCCAAGAAAAATCAGAAAGAGTTTGCTCACTATCATTTACAAATTGACTTTCGTGAATATTATTTAAGTTTTCGTCAAATTCAATATTTAGTGCAATCAACAGCTTTCAGTGAAAAAAATAACCCTGAGGCGATAAAACAATTGGAGCAACTACTGACTCGTTCAGTAGGGCTAAATAAACGCTTTAAGAAATTATTTACTGGTAAGCTTTATGACACTGAAATAGAGCGGTTAAACTTATATCGTAATAAAAAGGCCATACTCCTACACCAAAGACTTACCAGGGATCGGTAGGTTAACTTTTTGGAGGATGCCATTGTAATGAATCAGCTTTCTAAACCACAGGTCCAATTTCAACCTGGTAAGTGACGGAAAGATGATCGAGATGAAAAAGGGGGACACATTATCGGGTGATTTTTCCTGGTCCTTTGATTCAGCTCTATGAGGTTAAACAGAGTGGTTTGAAACAATCTCATTGTCACTTTTGTTTGTTTGGACCTAGAATTATATTCGAAGCAATGGTTATTAGAAAGCATAGTTAGAGGAAGAAGAGGGAAAAAACTTATTGGATCTTTCTACATTTTGAAAATGGATAAATCAAGGTTAACAGCAATACTAACATTACAGGTAGTTTTATCAGGTTTACCTCTCACTCAGGAACAAAATAGGCCGAAAACCAAAGATCAAGAATGGACGCTGTTATTTAACGGAGAAGATCTTACAGGTTGGCAACAACTTAATGGACAAGCGACTTATACTGTTGAAAACGGAGAAATTGTGGGAACTACTATTGCTAATTCTCCGAATAGTTTCTTATGCACAAAACAATCAGTCAGCGATTTTATTCTAGAGTTTGAAATTATGGTAGATCCGGACATCAATTCGGGTGTTCAATTCAGAAGTTTAAGTGAGGAAAGCTACAATAACGGACGGGTCAGGGGTTACCAGTTTGAAATTGATCCGAGTCCTCGTGCTTTCAGCGGTGGTATATATGATGAAGGAAGAAGGGGGTGGATGTATCCACTTTCACGTAATCCAAAAGGGCAAAAGGCCTTTCAAAACGGTAGATGGAACCACTGTCGGTTAGAAGCAATTGGATCCAGCATTAAAACTTGGATAAATGGGATTCAATGCGCCAATCTTACTGATAATATGACCAGTGAAGGNTTCATTGGTTTGCAAGTTCATAGTGTTCCCGAANGGGATGTTGGNAAAAAAGTAAGATGGAGAAATATTCGTATCAAAACCGAAAACCTGGAGGCTGAGAGAAGAGAATCTGATCCTAAGGTACCTGAACTAAGCTATCTGATAAATACATTAAGCAATGGCGAAATTCGTCGTGGTTGGCGGTTGCTATGGGATGGAAAAACCTCAAAAGGATGGCGGGGAGCCAAACTAGATCATTTCCCTGAATCAGGCTGGGAAATCAACAACGGTGTTCTGACAATTCACGGTACAGAAGGTAAAGAAGCAACCGGACCTGGAGATATTATCACTGAAGACCTTTTCAGTGAATTTGACCTCGAACTGCAATTTATGATTACTGAAGGCGCAAATAGCGGGATAAAGTATTTTGTAGATGCCGAATTAAACCGGGGAGAGGGTTCAGCAATAGGTTGCGAATTTCAGATATTAGATGATAATAATCATCCGGANGCCAAGTTGGGTGTTAAAGGAAATAGAACATTAGGATCGTTATATGATCTCATTTCCGCAGAAAATCTTTCCGTCCTGGGTAGATCTAAGCAATTTAAAGGAATAGGAACGTGGAATAATGCGCGTATAGTGGTGAATAATGGCAACGTTGAACATTGGCTCAATAATGAAAAAGTGGTTGAATATGACCGCCGTTCACAAATGTTCAAAGCTCTTGTTACTTACAGTAAGTACAGCAAGTGGTCTGGATTTGGGCAGTGGCCACAAGGACATATATTATTGCAGGATCATGGAAATACAGTTCACTTTCGCAGTATTAAAATAAAAAAGTATTAATCAGATAATTCTATTTTAAGGATTTACTATGCAAACAGATAAACATTCACGTCGAAATTTTATAAAAAAGACAGCAGTTGGGGCAATGGGAATTGCAACGTTATCCGCCCGTAGTTATGATAATATTCTTGGAGCGAATGACAGGATAAATATTGGCATTGTAGGATTAAACGGGCGCGGCCAGGGCCATATCAGAGCAGTTGCAAATATCAGGAATGTAACTATTAGGGCCCTTTGCGATGTTGATAGCCGCGTGCTCACAAAGTCTGTTGAGACTGTCAACAAATGGACTGGAGCAAGTCCAAAGACGTTTGGAGACATACGCAAACTATTGAAGGAAAAAGACCTTGATGCCATTACGATTGCTACTCCAGACCACTGGCATACTCCAATGGCGATGATGGCGATGCAGGCAGGCAAACACGTGTACNTNGAGAAGCCNTGTACATTTAATGCCCAAGAAGGTGAATGGNTGGTTCAATCCAAGAACAAGCATGGCAAAGTACTTCAGATTGGGAATCAGCAGCGCTCGGCGCCAACATCCATNCAAGGTATTGAGGACATAAAAAATGGTATTATTGGAGACGTTTATTTCGGAAAAGCCTGGTATGCAAATACAAGAGGAACAATAGGAGCCGGTAAAAAAGTAATGGTTCCCAAATGGCTCGATTGGGAGATGTGGCAGGGACCTTCGCCTCGAACAAATTATAAGGATAATATTGTTCATTATAATTGGCACTGGTTCTGGAACTGGGGTACAGGAGAGATCAATAATAATGGTTTACATGAAATCGATATTTGTCGATGGGCCTTGGGTGTGGATTATCCAATTAGAATTACTTCATCGGGAGGCCGTTACAGCTATAAAGATGATTGGCAGTTTTNTGATACCCAAATTGCAAGTTTTGAATTTGANAAAAATAAAATGATTACCTGGGAAGGTCGGAGTTGCAATGGCTTTGCATATTTTGANCGAGGANGTGGTGCGACGATACATGGTAAAGAAGGCACNGTTTTATTAGATCGCAATGGATATTCAGCATATAACAAAAAAGGTGAGCTTATTAAACAGATCCTCGAAAAGGAACAATCAGCTACAACGGATAAGGTGGGTGTTGGTGCNTTAGATTTGATTCATATGGAAAACTTTATTNGCGCNATTCGNAACGGTGATAAGCTTAACTCACCAGTTGAGAAAGCGGTAATTAGTAATTTGATGTGTCATCTGGGAAATATTTCACAGAAGTATGAAAGAACACTAAATATTGACAACCGTACAGGTAAAATATTAAATGATAGNGAGGCAATGGAGTTATGGGGTAGAAGATATGAAAGAGGTTGGAAACCTTCAGTGTAAATCAAAATGCATTAATCCATTCACATTTAACGGATGACAATAATGAAACGAAGAAAATTTATAAAATTGGGNGTATTTGGATCTACAGGTTTNCTGACGTACTCATCAGGATTAGCCAAAAGAAAGGCTCCCAGNGATACGTTGAAGGTGGGGGTTATTGGGACAGGGGACAGGGGACAGGCACTTCTTTCATTCATAAATAAAACNGATGGAATTGATCCCGTGGCCTGCTGTGACATTCTACCGTTCCGTTTGGAAGCNGGATTGACAATNGCTTCAAAATNCGGAAAAGTAAAGGGATACGAGGACTATAAAAAATTACTGGACAATAAAGACATAGATTGTGTGTTCATATCAACCCCATTTAGTGAACATGGGCACATGGCAATCGATGCCTTGGATGCCGGCAAGCATGTGTATTGTGAAAAAACAATGGTAAAAGGGATAGAAGAAACCAAAAAGGTGGTAGATAAGGTTTCGTCTATGGGAAAAATCTTTCAGACCGGGCATCAGTGGCACAGTTCAAGGCTGTATACCCACGTAGTTGAAAAGATTAAGGAAGGCGATCTTGGAGAAATTGCTGCCATCTCGTGTCAGTGGAACAGGAATGGTGACTGGAGACGAGAAGTGCCCGACCCGAAATGGGAACGCCTAATTAACTGGCGTATGTATAAAGAATATTCCGGAGGGTTGGTTGCAGAATTATGCTCTCATCAAATGGATATTACCAATTGGATGCTTGGAAGTCCTCCCACCAAGATTATGGGAACCGGTGGCATAGACTATTGGAAGGATGGCAGAGAAACCTATGACAACGTGCACATCATTTTTGAATACCCATCTGGTGTTAAAGCAAAATTTACCTCTCTGACAACGAATGCTCTTGGGGACTACCAAATAAAAGTATTAGGTAAAGAGGGTACAATTACACTTGACTATAGGGAAGCTTGGTTTTATCCGGAAATAAAGAAAGATCCGGAAAAGGGTATTATAGATGGCGTGACGGGAGCATCCGTAAAATGGGATGAAGCGAAAGGATATCCAATTGAGATTGACCATATAGATCCAACACTTCAGGCAATAATCGATTTCAGAGATAGCGTCATCAATAATACAAAGCCAATTTCCAATGAATTGACAGGGGCTCAGGCTTCCATCATGGTACAAATGTCGCTGGATGCTATTGAAAACAGCTCCGTTTTGAATTGGAAAGATGATTATAATCTGTAAGACTGGAATTTAATTTATAAAACCAAAGCGGGGCACGAGACTCATTGATTACAACTGCTTCACGATGCCTAAATAAGTTGAACTCTAAAGCGGGTGATATCCAGCGGGAATTTGCTGATATCTACGGAGAGCAATTGACCGTGAATAATGAACGACTGAGCGCCATCACTAAACTGGTTGAGCACTTTATCAAAGTCTATAACGAGAAGAAAAAAATAATAATTTCAAGAGCCCCAGCTCGTGTGAATTTAATGGGGCGACATATAGATCACCAAGGCGGGTACGTTAACACAATAGCAATTGATAAAGAAATCTTACTCGTAGCATCACCACGCAAAGATAATATTATTAATATAAAAAATGTGAATTCCACACAATTCCCAGCCAGAAAATTAAAACCCAATACATTACTAGATATTGCAACATTTTCGGATTGGGAAACATTTGTAAGATCAAGCCAAGTTCAGAATTTGAACAAGTCTATACCTGATGATTGGAGCATGTACATTCTTGCAGCTTTTTATCGCTTACAACTCCATTTCCCGGATGTTCGACTAAAAGGGATAGATTGTATTTTCAGTGGGAATATACCCGTTGGATCAGGACTATCATCCAGCAGTGCCCTTGGAGTCGCTTTTTCGCAAGCACTCCTTACACTTAACAATATTCACATCTCAAAAGATCTGTTAATTGAAATGATTGGTGAATCTGAATTATTTCTTGGATTTCATGGAGGGAAAGCTGATCCGGCTGCCATTATTACCGCTGAAAAAGGGATGGTCTCTACCATCGGATTTTTCCCACTTCATATTTCATCCAATACACCAATGCCTGAAAATTTGAAAGTAATTATTGCTTACAGTGGTACAGCTGCAAAAAAAGTGGGTAGTAAAAAGGATATTTTTAACCAGCGAGTTGCGTGTTATAAACTGGCAATGATGATTTTACGTCAACAGTGGGGGGCGGCAAAAAATGTTCACCATTTACGAGATTTAATACCTCAAAGATTAAATGTCCCTGTAAAAAATATCTTTAAGGCTGTTTCTAGTTTACCAGTTTATCCAACTAGAGAAAAGATCACCCATATTTTGGGTGATGATCAGAAAGAATTATTGACCGATATCTTCATGACACATAAAGATCCCGGTACTTACGACCTTATTGGTGTAATTCTTTTTGGATTGAGTGAATGTGCCAGAAGTGAGTCTTTTCATAAATACCTTTTAAAAGGCGATCTTAATGAAATAAAGAACATCATTGATACCAGTCATAATGGTGACAGGCTATTTTCATTTAACAATCGTGGCGATTTTTTTGATTTCGACCATTCTGCAACAATGGGTCATCTTGCGGAAATGGAAGAAAATGAAACATCCCTCACTTCCATTCCAGGAAATTATGGCTGTAGCACAAAGGAAATAGACCAAATGGTAGATATTGCTAATCGTGTCACGGGGACGGTTGGCGCCCAACTTGCCGGAGCTGGTATGGGAGGGAATATGACCATTTTGGCAAAAGATAATTGTGCAGAACATGTCCTTCATGAACTACGGGATCAGTATTATCAACCTCAAAACATTCCATTTGATGCACACATTTGTTATCCAATTTCAGGTGCGTCTGTATTGAGAACTCTCAAATAGTGAGTCTTAAAAAGAATAGATTCGCTGTCATTTTATGTGCGGGATATGGCACACGGATGTATCCACTAACAAAAAATCGACCTAAGCCTTTGCTCCCCGTGGGAGGTAAGCCGGCTTTAGATTATTTAATAGAAGAGATAATGAGTCTGCAAGAAATAAATGATATTTATATAGTAACCAATGATCGGTTTGTTAAACACTTCATTGAATGGGAAACGAATTGGGATACTCCAATGAAGAAAATGGGCAAATCCATCCATCTTATAAATGATGGATCAACATCTAATGATAACCGGTTAGGAGTAGCTAAGGATTTGGATTTTGTTTTTCAACAGACTTCCCATTTCTCCGAAGTTCTTGTAGTAGGGGGAGATAACATCCCTCTTTTTAGGTTAAAAGAGTATTGGTTATCATTTTTGAATAAGAAAGATCATTTTGTTATGGCATTAATGGATGAGGATAAAGAGCGTCTTCGCCGCACAGGTGTCTTATTGCTCTCTGAAGAGAATCAGGTTTTACGTATATACGAAAAACCAACCAACCCACCATCGAATCAATTTTGTCCCCTCTTGTACTTCCTGAAATCGACTGCTAAACACCAATTAACAAAATATTTGAGTAATGAAGGAGCAAACAATGAAATGGGTAATTTTGTTGACTATTTGTGCCAAGTGGAAACAGTAAATGCATTTTTTTCTGATAAAGGCCGTTTAGATATTGGAGACATGGAGTCATATAAAGAGGCTGACGAAATTATTAAATCTTTACTCCTGTAGTAGTAATTGTCTGGATTACATATAACTGACTTTATAGTATTGATCCTTTATTTTTTGGGGATTACTGTCATTGGTATCTGGACTTCGAAAAAGATCAAGACAGTTGATGATTTTTTTATGCCACGGAAATTTGGAAAATTTTCTTTAATGATGCATGGCTTTGGAACAGGAACTCATTCAGATCAGGCTGTTGGTGTTGCATCCAAAACATTCAGTAGTGGTTTATCAGGAATTTGGTATCAATGGTTATGGCTTTTTGTTACACCCTTCTACTGGTTGATCGCACCGTTACTTCGGCGATTTCGTGCTATAACCATGGCGGATGTTTTCGTTGCAAGATACGATCAAAGTGTGGGGATGTTATATGCGTTCATAGGCATGGTAAATCTGATGGTGAATATTGGTCTCATTCTGAAGGGATCCAGTGCTATTATTTCAGCAACATTTGGAGAGACAATATCCTCCTCAACCATTATTGTTATCATGACAATCCTTTTTCTAATATATGGTATAGCAGGAGGGTTGACCGCGGCAATTGTCACTGATTTTATCCAAGGGATTCTAACGATTATTTTTTCGTTTTTTCTTTTGCCATTTGTTTTAAGTGCGGTAGGTGGCTTAGAAGGAATGCATCGAACCATTACTGATCCGAATATGTTTTCACTTATCGCTCCTGAAGAAATTGGTATTTTCTACATTGTCGTTATTTCCATCAATGGATTGGTTGGGTGGGTAACGCAACCACACACAATGGGAAACTGTGCCGCGGGCAAAACTGAAATGGATGGTCGGATTGGAGTTACATGCGGGAATTTTATCAAACGTTTTTGCACTGTGGCCTGGAGCCTGACCGGCTTGGCAGCGGTAGCTTATCTGATCGGAGACAACATTGATCCCGATAAAGTGTATGGTTTAATGGCTCGCGACTTTTTACCACAAATCATGCCGGGACTTTTAGGAATTTTTCTGGCATCATTATTGGCATCAGTTATGAGTTCGTGTGATTCTTTCATGATCGCATCTTCAGCGCTTTTTACTGAAAATATTTATCGTCCCTTCATGCCAAAAAAATCATCTAAACATTATATTCAGATTGGTCGCATCGCATCATTAATAATCGTTGCGGGTGGAGTTAGTTTTGCCTTCTGGCTGCCTGGTGTTGTGAAAGGATTAGAAATATTTTGGAAGATTTCACCTATGATGGGAATCGTTTTTTGGCTCGGCCTATTTTGGCGCAGAGCAACGGTTGCAGGTGCCTGGGCTGCGACCTTTTCCGCATTTTTTATGTGGTGGATAACAACCCTGCCCACATTTATTTCATTAATCGGATCATTACCCATTGCTGACAATGCCCGATTTGTTGTAGAAAAAGCTACAGGAGCTGAAATCTATCTTCCCTGGCAAATGATATTTTATTTAATCACAGGAGTCTGTACCGGTATAGCTGTCAGTTTGTTCACTCAGCCTGTTGAGAAACAAAAGCTGGATAATTTTTATGCTTTGGCTCGAACACCTGTATTAGCCAATGAATCTTTCATTAGTAAACCTTGTACAATTCCAGAAAATGTTACTGTTTCAAAAGCCAAAAAACTATTTTCCACCAATAATTTGGAAATATTAAGACCTTCAAAAATATCCATTATTGGATTTATCGTCAGTTGGATTTTTGTTGCAATATTAGTTGGATTAATGTTCGCTATTGCAGGTGGATAATTGTTGGAAGTCCAAAACAATTAGCCAGTCAATACAGATAAATTCATTCTAACCATACTTTTCCGTCTTTTCGGATAAAGACTTTCTGTCCGTCCTTTTTAATGAATGCTTCCCAGCCGGAAGGTGTTAAAGATAATTGTGGCGGCCAGGGGACATCAGCAACGGGTGTTTCAATGAGCTCTAATTTTTTTAATGAAGTTGTGAAATCACCATAGCTTTCAAAGTGGCTTCTCTCGCGGTAATATAATTGGCGGAGTGCCCATTTGATCTGATCCAGTTCATTTGCCTGAATTTTTACCAGTTCTTCCCCCACAATCGTTTCTGTAAATTGCACCAATCCCCACATTTCTGGATAATGCATGGCAATAATTCCTTGGGGTGACCAGACCCAATTGTACGCAGGTAGTTTAGTTTTGAGGTATTGGCCATTTTCAATGTTGGTTTCCCAATGAACTCGGGAAAAATTGACCTTCCATTGTTCACCTTCTTGGGGATGGAAATTTGGAGCGCACTCCTCCAGTGCTTTCCAAGGGATGGCGATCTCTACAATCCAACCTCGATCTTTATCTGATGGGTTATTTATAGTTCCATCCACATAAACCTTTGTGATAAGGCCCGGGATATCCCAGGAATCCACAGCAACTTTCGCTTGGTCACGATAAGGTTTTAATAAGAGCAGATCCCACTCTGTTTCCAAAGCATTGACTTCCAGTTCATAGTAGTGGTGCGTATCACCATCGGGATCTAGGAATATTTCAAAATCATTATCCTTATAAATAATGGCATCCCTGTCTTTCAGGGTCGCCCATACATGGGGCTCTTCCATTTGTGCACCAAAATAGAAATAATTCTCATCCCATAACATTTTGACTTTAGTATCGAAAAATGGATTTGGTTTTAGATCTCCTTCAATATCAACGAATGATTCTGACCAGTTAGCTTTTTGCCATGACACGTCATTGATTTTTCCATCGACCACAATCGGTGCAGATACTTTATAACAAACGTAGGACCTTGGTGCATATTTAATTTTAGGCGTTGACAATTGCTGTCCTGAAATTATGGGAAAAAAGAGAACAAGCTTAAGCAAAACACGCATCGATCAATTCCTTTATTGTAGATATTGCCAGTCTAATATGAGTGTCTGATGCACCATAATATAGTTTTACTTCGCTTGATAGATACGCAAACTCATCCTCATCAATCCTAAAAACTCTTCAGGCTCATTTGAAGAGCGCCCAACACCACTGAGACGATAATGATCACACGGTACGGCTTTTCGGGGATTTTTTTTACGATCCAGACCCCAGCAAAGGCACCAAGAACAATGGCAGGAATAAGGACCAGATCAAACAAGAAAGTTTTTACATTGATAGTCTCCCAGATGAATATGTGAAAAGGGAGTTTGAACAGATTCACAAACAGGAAAAACCAGGCGCCGGTGCCGATGAAACTGTTTTTCTTTAAACCCATAGCAAGAAAGTAGATAGACATGATAGGTCCGGCCGAATTGCCGATCATTGTTGAAATGCCTGCTACAGAACCAGTGATAAATGAGAGTGAAAAGCTCGGTTTGACTTTTAGATTATTGTTTAGGTTTGCCCCCATGACCAACGCACTGAGGATCAGTATTCCCGCCAACAGAACCGTGAACTGAACATCACTGATTCTGTCTCCAATGACAATCCCCAGCAATATACCAAAAATCGTACTGGGCGAAAGTTTCAGGATCATTTTTATATTGGCATGCCTGTGATAAAACCAGACACCAAAGAAATCAGCAAATATCAGAAGAATAAGGACAATACCTGTTGAAGGCTTAGCCCCGAAAATGTCCGCCATGATCGCTACCGTCAGCATACCGAAACCGCCCAAACCTGTCTTTGCCATGCCAATAGCCACAGCGCTAAGAAAGATCAGTGATAATTCTGGCAGTTGCAGTGAATAGCTATGAATAATATCGAACATGAATCAGGAGTTTCCGAAATTAGTTTTCCTTTTTGGGGGACACAAGAGTAGTATCCTCCTTAGTATATCAAGGTCCTTTGAAGCCGTTCCCACAGGTTCGAATCCTATCGGGCACACACCGGATTAACCCCTCTTAATGAGGGGTTTATTCTTTATATACTGTCGATAGTTGACTTTCCCGTTATCTAGCCTTAGGTTAGCCAAAGAGAGTCAAATTAAAACATATAATACCTAAATGTGGACACACTTCAATTTCAATCTAGACCTTCAACCTAATGCTCTCAACCGGATCAACAATAGACCCGGGTACCTGATAAAATGAAAAGGGCACACACCTTGTAGAGCAAGAATTATGAAGGTGCCAAACCAGCAATTGTTTTATTTTTTTGTTCTCCCGCAGATCATGCTGTCTATAAAGGAGCCATCATGTATGAACTGAAGGTGACCGTTAAAAAGGTGATGGGCGAGTGTACGGCAGAACCTGCCATGAAGTCGGGCGACTATTTCACGGTGAGCGACGGCGACATCCAGATCCCCGAGGGCGGCTACATATGCCTGTGGGCCCTGCAGAGCTTGATGCCGTTGATCACTCCGAAAGAACGTGAAATCACTGAAGAACAGGATGAAGACTGGATGTGGCGGGTGCATCACGCCCAGTGTCCCGACCCTAAGGGCCGCGTGATCTTTAAGATCGAACGGACCGGAAACGTCGATAGGAATGATCGAGAAGAGGCGGAACATCAGGCGCCGAAGACAATCAACAGCATCCCCTCCGAAGAAGAGGGTCTGAAAACTCTGCGCATCGAGGTGGAATCGTTCAAGGGACATTGTACATCCCGAATGGAGCCCGGAGATTCTTTTCAATTGCGCAGCGGACGGCTCTACATCCCGGAGGGCTGTCACTTCTGTCTCTACGCCCTGCAGGCCGCCCTGCCGCTTCTTCCGGCCAAGCAGCGCGCCCTCGAGGACGGCGACTGGATGAAGGAGGACTCACACGTGCTCTGTCCCGATCCTACAGGCAATGTGGTACTGCGTATAGAAGAAATGAAAGACATCAAAGAAGAAAAGAAACACAGCGGGATGAAAGAAGCACCCACATCGTGATATAATTTTTTGGGGGAAGGAAAATGAAAAAACTGCTGCCGCTATTGATATTCACCCTGTTTGTGGCATCCTGCGTCCCACAAATACAGACACAGAGACAGGAGGCGCCACAAAACTGGAAAGCCAAGACCCTTTGGGAGAGTGAAGAAAAGATCCAGAGAGTCATCGTTGCCGATATCGATCCCGAGCATAGCGGAGACGAAATCATTTCTGTAGCTTCAAATGGTGAAGTGGTCTATATATATGAGTCCGCTGGTCAGTGGGCAAACGATATTCTCTGGGTTGACACTAAATCTCTTACAGGAGCGGCCGTCGGTGAATTGGATGCCGCCCATCCGGGCAGAGAGATCATAGTCGGAGGTGAGAAAGGCCATGTGGAATTAATCCAGTTTGATACCAAGAAACACCAGACAATATTTGACAAAGGAGGTTCCATTCATGGCCTCTCAGTAGCAGAACTCAATGCAGCCTATTCCTCTCAGGAAGTGGTGGCTGTGGATGAGGATGGGAATCTCTTTGTTCTTTTTAAAGATGAGGACTGGGAATCCTCTCTTCTTCTCAAAGACACAGGCCGTCTGAGGGATACAGTTATTGGAGATTTTGACGGGACTCACCCGGGACTGGAAGCACTTGTGGTCGGTACCTCAGGTAAAGTCATACAGGTATATGTAGAAAACGGTAATTGGAAGACCAAGATAATCAACGAATCCTCAGAGGCACTGGGGCGGGTTGCAGCGGGTGAAATCCTTGGAAATATCCCGGGACCTGAGGTTGTTATTGTGGGTGATGAAGGGGGTACATATTTGTTGAAACAGGAAGAAGGGGTCTGGAGTTCTGAAGAAATATTCAGAGATAACGACGGACTGCGAGGTGTAGCAGTAGACAACATCCAGCCTAACTTGCCTGGCAATGAAGTGGTCATCTTCGGCTACTCGAAAAATGTCATTATGATTTCTTTGAAAAACGGGAAATGGGTGGCTAAAACACTCTGGACTGATTCAGACCGCGCCCACAGCCTCTCATGCGGAAACATTTCCCCCTCAACTTCCTGGAAGGAATGTGTAGTCGGTGGTTATTCAACAAAAGTCACAGGAATATTCTATTAATACACTTGGATTATTCGAGAGTCGAAGGTTGTCGCAGATGTAAGACATTGGCTTATGAAGCTGGGCACCCCACCATTAATGAGTCATAATGAAGCAGATGCGGTGAGATCAACTCGCCCTTATAAGAGGGTTTTCAGCAGCTGAAAAAAATGAAAAAGTACCTGCTGCTAATGATACTCACCCTGTTTCTGGCATCCTGTGCTTCAAGAATACAGTATGAGGGAGGACGGAATGAAAAAGGAGAATACCACGTGACCGTAAATCCTATGAATGATTTCGGTATGACGGCCAGTAATGTTTTTTTCTATTATACCAACCTTGCTCGGGCAACCCAATTTTATACTGAGACACTAGGGTTGAACGTTGCTGCAGATTATGGGTTTGCCAAGATTCTTCAGGTCGCGCCGACTTCGTTCATAACACTGGTTGATGAAACCAAAGGGATGCACAAGTCCAGTGAGCCCAAAAGCGTGGCGATTGCCCTGATAACGGATCAGTTGGATGAGTGGTGGGATTATATCGAGAAACAGGATGTCGAAATCAAGTCTCCTTACAATCCTGAAGAAGGACGGCCTCATCACGGCTTTGTCGTGATTGATCCCGAAGGATATTTTCTTGAATTCGAACGGTTTAACATCCATGAGGAAAATAAAAAGTTGAGCCCTGTACTGGATAAATCGCCCACTATTTTTCCGCCAAGCGATCAGAATTCAACTGTCCCGCCGGGGCTTGGTTTTAAGGCCACCGTGGTCTGGTTCTATTACAAGGATATGGAAGGTATTCAGCGTTTTTATGAGGACGTGATGGGCTTCGATCTGATCGTGGATCAGGGGTGGGCGAAGATCTATCCCATTTCGCCGTCTGGCTATTTCGGTCTGGTCGACGAACAACGCGGCATGCATAACTTCACGGAGCAGAAGGCCGTAACAATGTCATTCTGGACGGATAGTCTCGACGATTGGTACGCCTACGCCAGCACCCACGAAGCCATTAAGATGCGTTCCCTAAAGATTGAAGATGGGAGTCCGGAATACCGTGCGTTTGTCGGCTACGATCCCGAAGGATATTATATAGAATGGGATGTGTTTAATGATGTTCCGGTGAATGAAGAGCTGTTGAAGATATTGAAAGAACAGTGAAAAGTTCCGAGTTGTTTGAATTCCAGATCACAGTTTGAAACGCGGAACTTTTCACCCGGAACTATTATTACCGATCAGTCCGTCTATCTTCCACTCGGGGTAACTCAGCATCGCACCAAATTGGCGGGCAATTTCTTTACGGGCTTCACCGGTATATTGGTTTGATGCGACCAGTTGTCCCTTTCGTATTTTAAGGTCCAGATATTCCTGTCTTGTCTCTCCCTTGTATATCACCAGCACATGTTTACCTTCTGTAATGGATGCGGGGAACAGGTCCGTCACCAGGAAGTCGTTTTCCCGGTAGATTTCGACGTTATTCCGTTTGGCTATACGGGCCGCTTCTTCGACGATCGCGTCCATGTTTTCAGGCGACAGTGCGGCGCTNAGGGCTAGTTTCTTAACGCCTGCATCCACCATTTCACCGAAGGCGCCGATCCCCCCGAGGTTATAAGAGCGCTGGTCAATACCCAGTTCGGCGTTCCCTTGGCTGTTGCACCCCATCATGGTGATTACAACGAGCGTAGAGAGAGGCACCCAGAAGTGATTAGCATGCAGTAAACGATAAGTCATATTGCCTCCTTACGGGGAGTTTTTATGGACCTTTGCAGTGGGCTGGTAGCTTATTGAACGAGATTACCGCTATTGTCCAGCATAATTGGATCGCCGTAACCCAGGGATTTGAGCCCTTCGTACTGGGTGGCCCCATCACCTACTATGAGGTAGATCATTTCAGTGGGCCGCACGTACTCCTGTGCCAGCTGATTGTGTCTTTCAACAGTCATATCCCGGACCACTTTCTCTCGGTCTCTGATATAATCAAAGGGGAGGCCGTAGGTAGCGATGTTGTCCAGCATACCGCGCAGGGCACCCAGAGTTTCAAANCGCCGCGCATTGGACTTTAGCATCATGTTCTTGGTGAACTCCAGGTCTTCCTCAGCGATGGATTTCCGGTAGTCGGTCATAATATCCTTAAAGATATGAACCGATTCTTCCGTGGTGTTGGAACGCACGCCTGAGGAGGCGATGAAAAGACCCGGAGAGCGGGATCCTATAAAGCGGGAACGGGCGCCGTAGGTGTAGCCCTTTTCTTCCCGCAGAGTCAAATTGATGTCGCTGGAGAAACTCCCGCCCAGTTTCATGTTCATTACTGTAGCGGGGTAGTAGTCCGGGTTGGTGTAGGCCATGGAAAGGTAGCCGATGCGGATTTCCGACTGTTTCGCGCCAGGCACATCCACGAAATAGATTTGAGCCTTGCTGCTCGGTTCCGGCAAGGCGTATTCAGAGAAAAAGACGTCCTTGGTTTCCCAGCGTTCCGCTAAGCCTTTGAAGGCCTTTATCGCATCACTGCGGCGGATGTCACCCACAATGCTGACGGTTGCCAGATCCGCCGAGAAGTTGGCCTCGTAGTAGTTTTTCAGATCNTCNAGTTCAATTGCNGCCACCGATGCCTCGNTTCCCATGGTGGCGTTGGCCAGGATGTGGTCGCCGTANTTCAANCGGTTGAANACGTTGGAGGCGATGGTAGAGGGNATGGCCGCGCGGCGATTGATTCCTTCAACCTTTTCAGCTTTGATCCGCCTAAACTCTTTNTCGTCCCAGCGGGGTTCAAAAAGGATTTCCTCCACCAATGCCAGGGTGGCATCAAAATTGCGTTTCAGGCANGTAACTTCCATACCGATAGTTTCTTTNGANGTAAACATGGATATGGAGGANNCCAAGGCATCGATAGCTTCTTCCAGTTCCACCGNCGTCTTGCTGANNGTNCCTTCCATCATCATGTCGGAAATCAGGTTGGCCACGCCNATTTTNTCTGGGGCNTCCAGCAGCATGCCGCCACGGATACGAATGCCAAAATTGATCAGTGGNAGTTCATCGTGGTTGGCCCCNAACAGGGACACGTTACCGGGGTAGTNGTGGNGCCAGACCATAGGCACATTANGGTTGGGTTGTAGACCCTGTTCCGGTTCTACAGANCGGTCAAAGACAGAGGAAATTTCGGCCACNTCCAGCTCGCCGGCACCGGCTNCTTTCNCCACNTTTTCCACGATCTGCTCTTCCTCGATAGGAAACAGTTCTGATCCAGCGGCCACGAGATCCGTCTGTCCCTTGGGCACGAAGCTGGTGAGCACGTAATTTTTCTCTTTGATGTNTTCGTTGTATACCNGTTTTACGTCATCCATGGTCACATCCAGAACNNTCTGAAGGTCTTCAGTAATGGCATCGGGTGAACCATAATATTCGTTGTAGTATGCCAGNTGAAATCCCTTNCCCAGGGCCGAAGAGATAGATTGGTAAAAACCTGTTTCATACTTGGCTTTCAGGCGCTCCAGATCACTTTCAGTGAAGCCGTCGCTTTCAAATTTATCCAGTGCCGTAAATATGGCTGTTTCCACGTCGGTGAGGTTGGTAGTGGAAAAGGCCGTGACAGTGATATTGAAGGTACCGGCAATTTCCTGGGGACGGCTATAAGATGCCACACTGGGGGCCAGCTTATCTTCTTCCACAATAATCTTGTATAGCGGTGCTTTTTTGCCGTCGCCCAGTAGCTGGCCTAAAAGTTCTAGGGCCGGGGCGTCGGTGTGGCGCTGGTGAACGGTGGGGTAGACCATGCTCAAGCGCGGAGATTTGGCAAAATTGTCCTCGTGGAAAACTTTTTTGGTTGTTGCCAGAGTTACCGGCTGAGGTTTCGGGTCCGGCACAGTGGGACCGCGCTGGATTTCGCCGAAATATTTTTCCACCAGCTTTTTTACCTGACCTTCATTGATATCACCGGCAATTACCAGGGTAGCATTGTTGGATCCATACCAGCGTTCGTAAAAATTGCGCACATCTTTCAGCGTGGCATTCTGCAGGTCCTCCAGTTCGCCGATGGTTGTCCAGTTGTAAGGATGATCGGCGGGGTAGAGGTTTTTTATCACAGCATAATTGTTGTGACCATAGGGGCGGTTGTCCACGCGCTGGCGTTTTTCGTTCT
>PBTS01000040.1:0-8851 GCA_002729175.1 Fidelibacterota bacterium | reverse complement strand
TATTCGTGCTGGCGCTAACCTGTCGGCCGATGACAAGGAGCACCTGAAGACCCTCAACGCCGAGCTGGCGACCCAACAGACCACTTTCAGTCAGAATGTACTGAAAGAGGTGAACAACCTGGCTGTGGTGGTGGATTTCCGTGAAGAGCTTACAGGTCTTTCCGAGACCATGATAGAGGCAGCGGCGAAAGAGGCGGAATCCCGCGACTTGGCGGGGAAATATGTCATTACCCTTCAGAATACCAGCGGCCAGCCGCCGCTTTCTTCTCTCGAGAACCGCGACCTTCGGGAGCGCATCCACAAAACATCTCTTTCTCGGGGCAGCCGCGGCGGTGAATTCGATAATCGCGAAGTATTCTCTAAAGTTGTGCAACTCAGAGCAGAACGGGCTCAACTGTTGGGTTATAAAAACCATGCCGCCTACATATTGGAGAATCAGACCGCCCAAACCACAAATGCTGTGAATGACCGTTTGTCTGATCTTGCCCCGCCTGCAGTCCGCAATGCCAACCGCGAAGCAGCAGATCTACAGAAAATGATCGATGCCGAAGGAGGCAGCTTCTCGTTGGCGTCTTGGGATTGGGATTATTACACAGAAAAAGTGAGGCAGGAGCGGTACGAATTCGATGAATCCGAATTGAAACCCTACTTTGAACTGGACAATGTCCTGAAGAACGGTGTGTTCTACGCCGCCACCCGCCTCTATGGCATCACCTTCAAAGAACGTACCGATCTGCCGGTATATCAAACTGACGTCCGAGTGTTTGAAGTCTATGATACGGACGGAGTTACTCTAACCCTGTTCATTTTTGATCCATACGCCCGCACTTCTAAGCGGGGCGGCGCCTGGATGAATGCCTACGTTTCTCAGTCAAAACTCATGAAGACCAAACCGGTGGTGGCCAACCACCTCAACATTGTGAAGCCACCGGAAGAGGAACCCACCTTACTCACTTTTGATGAAGTGACCACCGCTTTCCATGAGTTTGGCCATGCCCTTCACGGCATGTTCTCTGATGTGACTTACCCCTCCTTTTCAGGGACTTCAGTACCAAGGGATTTCGTGGAATATCCATCCCAAGTGAATGAAATGTGGGCCGATTGGCCGGAGATTTTGGAGAATTATGCCGTTCACCATGAAACTGGTGAACCGATGCCAAAGGAACTTCTGGACAAAGTACTAGCTACACAGAAATTTAATCAGGGCTTTGTCACAACTGAGTACCTGGCGGCCTCCTTGTTGGATCAGGCGTGGCATCAGTTGACGCCGGAGCAAGTTCCTGATGGAAATGGCCTCCTAGCCTTTGAAGCGGATGCTCTCAAAACCGCCGGTGTGGCTCTAGAAGCCATCCCGCCCCGCTACCGGTCGACCTATTTTTCACACGTCATGGGTGGCTACTCTGCCGGATACTATTCCTATATTTGGAGCGAAGTGCTGGATGCAGATACAGTAGAATGGTTCAAGGAGAACGGCGGCCTTAAGCGTGAAAATGGGGACCATTTCCGAAAAACACTATTATCCCGTGGCGGCAGCGAAAAGGCCATGAAACTCTTTAAAAATTTCCGGGGGGCTGAGCCTAATATCCAGCCGCTTCTTGAACGGCGAGGCCTGAATTAGGTCAGAAATCTGTGGTAAAGGTCTAATATGAAGAGGACAAAATATGTCAGTCTCGCGCCTTGAGCACATAACCAAGATCGGTGTTGAAGTCATGGGAGACTTGGCCGATAAACTGTCGGATCCCGAGGTGTTGAGGCTGGAAAATCTGGATACTGACCTGCGTCCTCCTCAATCCGCCGTCGATTTCACAAAGCACGCTGTAGATGACGATGAAGCCAACAGTTATCTTCCTTTCTTTGGCCTAAACCCACTCCGGAAGGCAGCCACAGCTCTGGTAGAACGTCAATCGGGTCAAACCTACAACTGGGAAACAGAGTGCGTTATTGGGGCAGGCGGTATGTCTGGTATTCTTAATGTACTGCTTGCAACGCTGGAGCCAGGTGACGAAGTACTCTTGACTGATCCCATCTACGTGGGTTTGATCAATCGTGTCCGACTTGCAGGTGGCGTTCCGAAGTTTGTTCCTCTTATTCCTTCACCAGAGGGATGGCGATTGGATATGGAAGCGCTGGAAAAGATCGCTCCCGAGCCCGTGAAAGTAGCCCTACTTATGAGTCCTGCCATGCCGACGGGATGTGTTTTTACGAAAGATGAATGGGATGCGTTAACCAATTTTTGTAAACTGGCCAACTGCTGGCTCATTGATGACACTGCCATGGAACGAATCCTTTACAATGACCAGCCGGTTATTCACCCCGCATCCTTTTCCGACATGCGTGATAAAGTTATCACCTGCGGTGCTGTCACCAAGGAATACCGCATGATCGGTTGGCGTGTAGGCTGGGCAGTTGGTCCCGCCGAGATCATGGCCGATGTTATGCGCGTCAGTATCAGCAATGTGGTGTGCCAGACTGGTATCGCCATGGGTGCGGCGGCGGCAGCCATTAAAGATCCAGATGACGGAATAGAGACATCAGTGAAGGAATGGAAGCGACGACGAGACGTGGCTGTAGAGGAGTTGAAAGATTTTGATGTTATACCACCTGACGGCGGATGGTCTTTTCTAGTGGATGTGTCACCATTGGACATGGACGCTCCTACCGCCTCTAAACGGCTGCTGGACAAAGGAAAAATCGCTGCCACCCCCATGGTTAACTGGGGAAACAATAATAGCTCCAGGTATGTCCGGATCGTTTTCTCCAACGAGCCAGTAGAGAGGCTGAAAGGTCTCGGAAAACGATTTAAGGATTCTTTATTTGTTTGAGGGTGACTTGTGAGCGATCTATTTGCTGCCCACAGGCGGTTATTTTCTGACTGACCAACCCTCCTTCTCTTTCCGCCTCGTGTCGTAAATTGCCGGCTGTTTATGAAATACCGTGTCGATAGGATCTGATAATCATGCACCATCTTGTCTTCATTTTATTGATGTCAGTTCCACTGGTTGCGCAAACTTACTCCATATCCGGTTTAGTCACTGATCCCGATGGCAAACCTGTCTCTGAAGTCCATGTAACACTCACACCGGGGTTTTTCACACTCTACACTTCTCAAGACGGTTCCTTCCGTTTTGACGGACTCCTCCCCGGCAGCTACACTCTTGCTTTTCAGCACATCGGTTTCCTGACATCAAGAGTAAAAGATGTAACAGTTCAGGACAGCGACATCATTATGCAACCTTTTACTCTGGAATTCGATGTTCTAGATCTTGGAAACGTCGTTGTTACCGCAAGTCGGGCCGAACGTGACGTTGTAGAGATCCCCGAGTCTGTCAATCTTGTCTCCTTCCGAGAGATAAGAGAGCGCAATTCCAAAACATCCGCCGAGGCGCTCAGAGAAGAGGTGGGCGTGTTCGTTCAAAAAACAAATCACGGTGGTGGATCGGCCATTATCCGGGGGCTCAGCTCAAACCAAATCCTGCTTCTGGTAGACGGNATACGTCTCAATAATTCCATCTACCGTCTGGGTAANCATCAATACCTCACCACTATTGATCACCAGATGGTGNAAAAGATTGAAGTTGTTCGAGGNCCCACGTCTGTCCTCTACGGNAGTGACGCCTTGGGNGGCACAGTCAATCTTATTACAAGNAAGCCGCCAGTTGATGATAATGAAAAATCTCTAGGTGTNAGGTCACTTCTCCGTTACGCCACCGCCGACCAGGAAAAAACAGTTCGGGGANAGGTNATATCGAGCANCAGCCGCTACGCTTTCAGTACAGCATTCAGTCTGAAGNAGTTCGGTGATCTCCGAAGAGGCGCCAACGGGAATGATCACGAGATTTCCGGCAATGAACTGGTNCAATCTCCCACTGGCTTCGGCGGCTATGACATCGATACAAAACTGATCACCAATTTGACAGACGATCAAACCATCACACTGGCTCATCAGTTTTCCAAACAGGAANAGGTCCCTCGATACGATAAATANCACTACAATGGTTATCACCGCTGGTTCTTCCACCCCCAGGATCGAATGCTTACTTATGCCGTGTATGAAAACAAGGACATTAACATCATCTTTGATGCGGTCCGTGCCACCGCATCTNTTCATCTTCAAAAGGAAGGTCGCAAGACTCAGAAAAATGAGTCATCTTNAATACAGAATGAGCTGGATGANGTAGCCACAAAAGGATTTAGTGTCAGCGGTATCCGGGAGAGAGATCGGCACCAGATTGTTGCCGGCGCTGAGCTTTACCATGATGACGTGGCNAGTGAGCGCTCATATTCTGATCCGCTAACAGGGANCGGCACGGNTGATAACAGAGGCCGATATCCTGACGATGCCACANACCTGAGCATTGGNCTTTATCTTCAGGACGAAATNAAGATGACGGATCGCTGGATGTTAAAGCTTGGTGTTCGCCAAAGCCAATACAGAGCGGAATTCGACATGAATTCTGCNGCTCTCTACAGTCAAACGTTTTCATCTTTCACAGGAGCGGTGGGATCNGTCTTCAGACTGTCCAATTATGTTTCAGNAAACCTNAATCTAGCTCAGGCNTTCCGAGCACCAAACCTNAGTGACATGNCAAAGCTGGGAGAGTCAAAAGGCGATATTTACGAAGTGCCTAATCCANATCTTCANCCGGAAAAGCTAATGAACATCGATATGGGACTAAAGATTNCAACAGAGTCTATGAGGGTTGACTTTACCGTNTACAGATCATTCATCACTGATCTACTGGCTNGTGTGGATNCCACCTATGNCGGCGCCGACACCATTGTCATNGACAGCCAGNTGTTTAATGTGAAGACCAAGAAGAACCTTGGTGANGCCATAATACAGGGTACCGANATAGCTGTTGATTACTCTCTTTCNGGTTCGCTCAGTTTCAGAGGAAATCTCACCACAACGTACGGNGAGAACATAACCTACAATGAGCCTGTGGGTGGTATTCCGCCAATATTTGGANTGGCCGGNGTCANGTGGAGCCGCGGTCGTTTNTTTCTCGATGGATATAGCCGCTTTGCTGNGAGGCAGGACAGGCTTTCAGCTGATGACCTGGATGACCCGCGCATCCCGCCAGAAGGGACACCGGGATGGTTCACTTTNAACCTTCGNGGNGGCGTCACNCTCCGTCAATCTCTAATTGTTCAAATCGCCTGTGAAAATATTCTGGATNGGAACTACCGAGAACACGGTTCCGGAGTGAACNGTCCGGGACNAAATTGGGTCATTTCCTTTCAAATGACCCGATAACAGTTGTTGATTCTCATNGAAAGATCCAAAAAGCGGTTGTGGTGACAAAGACCTCAAGGTAAATTNGCCCCGCTTTTCCGGNTCTATTCCCCGAGAAGCATTAATTAAATATGTTCGGAAAAAATACACCAAGATTGATTGTTATCGGCGTTGTCTTGCTCTGGGCACTCTACGCTCTCTTCCCTACCATCAAATACAACACTCTCTCTGNANATGAAAAGACTTCTATGGAAGAAGAAGGGATATTGGAGCAGCTGGAGAAAAAGACTATCCGGCGGGGATTAGACCTTCAGGGNGGAATGCATATNGTCCTTGAAGTNGATATCCCAACACTTGTAGAGAATCTCGCTTCAAACAAAAATAACCGCTTCTACGAGGTTTTCGACAAAGTTAAGACCGNAGATGAGATGTCTNCGGAAGATTTCATCAACNGATTTGCAACAGAANCCAAAAGTCAGGANCTGAGGCTGAACCGCTACTATATGGATTACGGCAGCGATCCAGTTTCCATACAGGCCGCCCTTGAGGACGAAGCAACGGATGCTATTAACAGAGCGCTGGAAATTTTACAAAACAGGGTAGACGAGTTCGGCGTTTCNGAGCCCACCATACAGAAACAGGGCAATCGAAGGGTCATTGTGGAGCTAGCAGGCATTCAGGATCCTGANCGGGCGAGATCACTCNTGCAAAGCACNGCTCTCCTGGAGTTTGCTCTTCTAAAGGACGGTGCAGTTACACAGAATCTCCTCACCAGAGTAGACCGNATCCTGAAAGGCAGTGACGATCTGGAAGATCTGCTAGAAACCAAAGAAGATTCCACCNATGAAGAACAGNCCCCAATTGAGACAGAAACACGGGTGNCTGATGAAGAGGAGGTTTCCCTCACAGAACTTTTTGGGACTACCGAAGAAGATACGACAGCAGAAGACACCACTGAAGTTCTCGTGGACAAAGACCTNTTTGAGGAACGGCCTTTTTCCTCNNTGCTGAGGCAGATCGGAAATGATCTTGGTGTCCCTGAACAAAATATGCGCGCCGTAANCAAAATCATGGAAATGTCGNATATCCAAGATATTCTCAAAGGTGGGGAGGGGCGTCTCTCCATGAGTAAGGAAAAAGATACATGGACTTTGCCTGAGGGTGGCAGTGAATCTTTCTACCGCATGTATCACCTTGAAGCTGAAGCGGGCCTCACTGGGGGCGTAATCGAGGAAGCGCTGGCCACACTGTACAACGGTCAGCCAATCGTCACACTAAGTATGAATTCGGAAGGAGCCAAAACATGGTCCAGGATGACCGGGGCAAATGTAGGCAGACGCCTCGCCATTCTTCTGGATGGAAACGTCCACATGGCTCCGGTTATTCGGACAAAAATATCGGATGGACAAACGCAGGTTGAAGGCTTTGCCAATATGAATGAAGCAAAAGATATTGCCATAGTTTTGAGGGCAGGAGCTCTGCCGGCACCTGTTGATATTATTGAAGAACGTACCGTCGGACCGTCCCTGGGTCAGGATTCCATCGATCAAGGCACCCAATCTATTATCATCGGGCTGGTGCTCGTCCTGGCATTCATGGTCTTCTATTATAGAGGGGCTGGGCTAATCGCCTCTTTTGCAGTGCTGTGGAATCTCATCCTGGTCCTATCCATCCTTGCCATGCTGAAAGCTACGTTGACGCTCCCTGGCATCGCAGGTCTTATTCTCACAGTGGGAATGGCTGTAGACGCCAACGTTATCATATTTGAAAGAATCAGGGAAGAACTGGGTAAAGGCAAAACACCNCGTTCGGCCATTGACAGCGGTTACTCCCGGGCTATCACAACCATTGTTGACGCCAATGTGACAACGATTCTGGCAGCTCTTGTTCTTATGCAGTTCGGTACTGGCCCCATCCGCGGTTTCGCTGTGGTCCTTTTCTGGGGAATTGCCACCAGTATGTTTACCGCCATTTTTACTACACGGACCATCTTTAATCTTATTTCCGCTAAGCGGGATCTCAAGACACTAAGTATATGAGATTTCTNAAAGAAACNAACATCGATTTCCTCAGCATGCGCCGGTTCGGTTTTGTTATTTCGGGTTCATTTATTTTGGCTGGAATAGTTTCTCTTCTGCTCCAGGGTGGCCCGCTACTGAGTATCGATTTCACCGGGGGTACACTGGCGCAGATCCGATTTGAGGAGGCACCCGATATTGCAAAGGTGCGTTCAGCTCTCGAGGCGTTAGATGTGGGCATCGGCGAAGTGCAGACTTTTGGCACACCTAATGAGATNCTGATCCGGCTTCAGTTGAGTCAGAATGCTGAAAACCTTACTACCGAATTAAAGGCAGCACTTCAAGCTCAGTTCCCGGGGCAGAGCATCGATTTCCGCCGTGTTGAAACTGTGGGACCAAAAATCGGTTCTGAACTCAAAGGGAAAGCTTTTTTCGCNGTCTTTTCCGCAATTATCGGCATCCTGATCTATATCTCTATCAGGTTTGAATTGAAATTTGCCATTGGGGCAATTGCGGCACTGATCCATGACGTNCTCATTACGCTGGGCGTTTTTTCTATNCTNAATTATGAAATATCGCTTGCCATCATCGCAGCCTTTTTGACGATTGTCGGTTACTCGCTGAATGATACAATCGTTGTTTTCGACAGGGTTCGGGAGAATATGAAGTTGCTGAAAAATATTGATCANGAAACCATTTTCAATAAAAGCATCAACGAATCTCTTTCAAGAACAATTATTACCTCCTTGACCACGTTCGCAGTGGTATTTATCCTTTATATTGCCGGCGGAGAAGTGATCCGTTACTTCGCCTTCGCAATGATCGTTGGGGTAATTGTCGGCACTTACTCCTCCATCTATGTGGCCAGCCCTGTGGTCTTTCTTTGGCAGCAGCGTATGACTCCGCAGTCAAAGTAACTCTTTGACTGCACGACTGCGTTTTTCTCTAATTTTTCATCTCTCCTCTCAACAATGACACCTAGAGTCTTTATCCTCTACGCACTCTTGTGCCTGATCTGGGGAACAACTTGGCTGGCCCTCAAAATTAGCCTCAACTATATCCCACCTATTTTCGGACTTGGATTGAGATTCACTATTTCATCGATCATCCTTTGGCCAATTCTGCTGAGAAAAAAACCAAAGATTAACAGGTCTTCCACTGCAATGAAGGTGTATTTAAGTTTCAGTCTACTCAGTTTTGTGGCAGCTTATTCACTAACCTATTGGGGAGCCCAGTTCATCTATTCAAGCCTTGCATCAATAATATGGGCACTACTGCCCATATTCGTATCTATCGTTGCTCACTTCATGCTCCCATCCGAACCGCTTACGCTTAGGCGCTTCGGTGGCGGTCTTTTTGGACTTGCTGGTGTGGCAGTTATACTGTCTTCCAACGGAGGGGAAAAAGAGGTTCAAATGATAGGAGTTCTTGCAATATTTCTTGCCGTTGTCCTGGCCTCGGGACCAAACGTCTATCTAAAAAAACATCATAAAATAGTGAACCCTCTTCATGTAAATGTTATTGCACAGACCATTGCAGCTATAGTTCTCATACCTTTATCCTTCCTTCTGGAAAAACCGATGACAACCATTTGGAA
>PBTS01000080.1:0-11990 GCA_002729175.1 Fidelibacterota bacterium | reverse complement strand
GTCCATTCCAGTCACATTCACGCGGGATCGGTGTGTGGTATGTAAAGAGCTTATTGAAGGAATAAGCAGAACGAGTCCCTGGTATAAACTTTGTACGTTTGTAAACTTAGACAATGGAGATAGTTTGATGAACTACCGTCCAGGGGTAGACGATCATGGGCTACCCCATGATCCCTTCAAAAGCTGTACGGTACCTCGTCCAATTGGTTGGCTTTCCACAATTAGTGCCAAACGAACGTGTAATCTTGCGCCATTCAGTCAGTGGCAGAACCTGACATTTGACCCACCAATGGTAATGTTTGCGGCTAATCAAAATATTTGGGGTCAGCGGAAAGACAGTGTAAGCAATGCCGAGGAAACGGGGTGGTTCGTGTGGAATATGGCTACATACCAATTGCGTGATTCAGTAAATATTTCGGCCATGGCTGTGGACCCAGAAGTAGATGAATTCGAGCTCGCAGGTGTTGAAAAAGGAGCCTGTATTGAGGCTCCGGGGCCAACAGTCAAAGAGTCCCCAATACAGTTCGAATGTAAGTACATAAGCACTACAAGGTTTCCTGGCCGGACACCTGTTGGTACGGTAGACGTTGTTTTTGGAGAGGTGAAGCGCATACATATTGATGAAAAAGCACTAACCGATGACGGCCGAGTGGACATTCTTGGAATAAAGCCTATTGCAAGAATGGGTTATTACGACTACACAGTGGTAGATAACATTTTTGAAATGAAAATCCCGGCTGGGTCTNAAGAAGAACTAGCTGGCCTAGAAGGTCGGACACTGCCATGANNGGAAATACATTGGAGTTANTTGGATCAAAAANNCCCAGAATTTACGACTNTGATAACTACAAAATGCCTAGAAACCTCTCCGCTATGTGCGTTGGATATACATAAATCGCGCAAATCTAAATGGGGGTGGGGTACACCCCAAGTTAGTGTGCTGAAAACGTGCTGAAAATCCGAGACTAGCCACTGCATCATGCAGGTAATCCGGTNCCAGATGGGCATACCGTTCTGTCATCTGAATACTGGCATGACGAAGTAGTTTGCTCACCTCAAAGAGCGGCACACCTTCCATCACACACCAACTGGCGAAGGTGTGTCGCAGGTCGTGGATCCGAGAATTAGTGATATCCGCGCGCCTGCGATTAGGAATCCCCATCTATCATCTCAAAAACATACAAATACGTGTGTGAGCCAAGCAGCGGGCCCCTCAATCCAAAGAAAGATTATGAACAAAAGNTGTGACTGGGAGGATCACTTTTCAGTTATCAATCTGTTCTATGGGCTAAAGATTCTGGCGCGTTGCGGNNGGCTACACAGCAGTCAGCCAGTCCTCGTACTGGGGGAGTCGCCCGCGGGTTGCTGCGTCGTAGATCTCAAATATCGCTCTCGTTTTCGAGCCGACCTCGCCGTCACCGATCGGGTAGCCGTCAATGTTTACGATCGGCATAACTTCGTAACCGGAACCACACAGAAAAACCTCTTCGCAGAGGTAGAGCTCTGTGCGGTCGATCTCACGTTGCTGAACCTCGACACCCAGCTCTGATTCACACAGCTCAATCAGCGTGGAACGGGTGACGCTCTCAAGGATGCTGCCGGTGATCGTCGGCGTGATCACGACGCCGTCACGCACAGCCATCAGACAGGCACCCGCACTCTCGGCCACTTTCCCTGAACCTGTCAACAGGATCGCTTCGTCGTAGCCGTCGGCGCGGGCCTGGATGGTGGCGAGACGCCCGTTCTGATAATTGGCTGAACATTTGACCCTTGGCGGCATGCTGGAGTCTTCGATCCGGTGCCAGGAACTGACCTGGGCCCGGGCGACTTTATCGCTCAGTGATTTGTCGTGGCGCCCAACCGCTAGACAGCCCAGTGCGACCGGTGCCGTGGCGTCCAGAAAGCCCTCGCTGAGAATATAGGCCGAGAGCCGGATGTGGGAATCTTCGTGCAGCTCATTGGCCTTGATGACGTCCGTCACGACTTCACTCAGNTGATTCACAGACCAGTCGTGCTCGAAGCGCATGATCCGCATGCTGTCCCGCAGGCGCAGCAGGTGTTCGGGTAAGCGGAAGACAGTAAGCTGGCCCTCGTCCCCGAGATAGGCGCAGATGCCTTCGAAAACAGTGGCACCGTACTTGACTGCACCACTCAAGACATGCACTGTCGCCTCGCGTTCCGGCACGATCCGGCCGTTGAAATAGATCTTTGATCCAGTGGCCGCAAACTCAACCATGGGTGCTGTCCTCCTGGTCTGACTGGCAAGTTGTTTGGTTTCGTCTCTTCAGACAACAGGCGCCGTGTGCAATTGTCGACTCCGGCGTGCGCGAAGAATAAACAGTTGTCACGTTCTGTACGATTGC
The DNA here is from genome assembly GCA_002729175.1 of Fidelibacterota bacterium. Taxonomy (GTDB): domain Bacteria; phylum Fidelibacterota; class Marinisomatia; order Marinisomatales; family S15-B10; genus UBA2125. Next base: position 9,627 of record PBTS01000080.1, on the reverse strand, counting down.
CCCTGTTGCATCTATAGCTAATTTAATGCTGCTTGAAATTGCCCGGCGAGGCCACCGGGCATCTCTGAAAAGACAGCCAAGTAAAATTATTGCTATTTAGCCCGCCAATCCCAATTGGGACATCATGGTCATCATGTCCAAGTAATTTTTTGCAGACTTAACCTTGCCGTCCTGGTATTCCCANATCAGGACGTTCCTCAGGTTGACACTTTTGCCAGTTGGCGGGATGGTGTTTCCATNAGGCGTCGCAATATTTCCTGTATTGGTGCCAGTCCACGAACATTCTTCAACCAGGACATCTCCAGCATCATGCCTATTCTCACATGTTCCAACCATATCAGNAAAAATAGTTTTCCAATTCTTCGCATACGCCAGCACCTCGTCAGAACCAACGGATTTGCTTCCCACAGCTATATCTTCCATGGTGGCATCACTCGCCAGCTCTGCATGCTATTCGTCCCATCTGGCCTCGTTAAACAGCATCATCATTTTGTCACTTAATTCTNCATTACTCATTTGGTTTTCCTATAGTTTTAAGTTTTTTGAATCTAGGTACAAAGCCTAGTACAGTTATGTTACACGAATATAGTTTTGCCGTTACTCGGTCACGGACCTACGTGACTATTGTTGCGGCGCGCAACGTCTGCACTAACGCCAAAATCAACAAATTCATTGAGTAAGACACAGGGGGGCGGTTGTGACACTAAATATCAGCGGTCGTTGTTTGTGTGGTTCGGTCAGTTTTGAATGCAGCGCGGAACCTGTGTTCCAAGGNTGTTGTCACTGNGATGATTGTCGTCGTTCGGGTGGCAGTCTCTACGCTTCATTTGTATTCGTGCCAACTGAAACCCTGCTAGTCACCGGTNNGACGCACTCCTATCAACACCAGAGTGACCGGGGCGCCACTATGACTAAAGAGTTTTGCCCAACGTGTGGATCACAGATGTTTTCGTCGGGTAGTCATTCTCCGGACCGTCGTGGAATTAGAGTGGGTGTTATTGATGATGCCAGTTGGTTTAGACCGGACGCTTATGTATATGCCAGCAAGAAATTACCGCACACGCCTGTCGACCCCGAGACGACTGCTTACGAAAAAATGAGAACAACTTAACACCTCAATGCTATTAATCCGTGACGCAGACTCGATCTTAACGCTGGACGGCAATCGCCGAATCCTGTCTCATCATTCCTTGCTAATCGAAGATGGTCTGATAACTAAGATTGCTGAGACTGCCAAGCTGGATCACAATCACCTGGCGCGCACCCATCAAGAAGGTAGGGTAATTGAAGCCGCCGGTTGCATCATCGGACCGGCCTACGTCAACACACATGTCCATACTGTAGAACACCTGAGCCGTGGACTGATACCGGACACTCTCTCAACCTTTGACTGGGCCAACCAGTACGCTAATCCATTCTGCGCAGCTCTCACCGAGGAGGAGGCATATGTCAGCGCTCGGTTAGCCTGCCTTGAAATGATAGCTAACGGCACCGGCACCTTTGTCGACGTTAATATTCTTGGTTCTCTGGGACACGTGGATGCTGTCGCACAAGCAGTTGAGGAAAGTGGTATGCGCGCAGTGTTGGGTCGCGGTATAACGGATATCTTGCCCGAGTCTCAGACATTGACTGATGAGATGCGCACAGCATTGTGGCACCCCAGTACCGACGCGGCGCTGGCGGAGGTGGCTGGTCTACTGAGCCGAGGGCCGGAAAGGGTGAATGGCCGTATACGACTCTGGGCCTCAATCTATGGCCTGATGTTTTTCACTTCCGATAATTTGTTTCGCGGAATCCGTAAGCTCGCCGATAGCTACGGATCTCCCATTGCTTATCACATAGCCTCATCGCGAGAAGAGGCGAGACTCAGCAAATCCCGAACCGGGAGCTGGCCTATAACCCATCTTGACCGCCTTGATGTTTTGAACGAAAGCACACTGTTGACCCATTGCACGTTTATAACCAATGAGGAAGTCGCTTTACTCGCTGATCATGGGACAAAGGTAGCGTTCTGCCCAGGCGCCGCCATGAGGCTTGCAAAAGGCACTACGCAGGTGGGGAAAATTCCCGAGATGATCGATTCCGGCGTAACAGTTTCACTTGGAGCTGATGGGGCATCNTCTAGCGGAACTTTCGATCCTGTACGTCTGGCATTTCTAACTGCGGGACTCTTCAAAGATGCTCGCATGGACCCGACGCTTGTGCCTGCTGANACCGCNCTAGAGATGATTACCATTGAAGGGGCTAAAGCTACGCTCGCCGACGACACNATAGGTTCNATCGAAGAAGGTAAGCGTGCNGANCTGNCTCTTTACGATACNTCAGGTCCTGAATGGGCACCAGGNCATGACGTGGTCCGCACACTNATTTATTCNNCTGATGGCNGAAGTGTACGCACAGTTCTCGTCGACGGCCAGANCATCTACGACGACTATCAATCGACACGCCTGAATGCACGTGAGGTGATCGANAGTTCGTNTGAAGTTGGTGCCCNAATCGCAAAACGTCTAGGACTCGATACCCGACCNCGCTGGCCACTACGACGGGACAATTAGAAACTGGATATAACCCCCTAAGTGTNGGTCCCGATAGCAGGACTGGGACCAGTGGATCGTTCCACTNNAAACTGGGATTGATCTATAGGGATTAGGGGTTCCTTTATGATCAGGTCACTGTGACCAGAATGTGACCGACAGGAGTCCACTCCAGTCCATTTGAGTCACAATCAGTCACACTGTCGCGGGATGGAGTTCACTATCCTGCCTCAACGGAAAAAGGGCTTGATTATCTTGTCCATCCACAAGTCCAANTGTTCCATCTCCGGAGCGGCCGGCTGGATCGTGACATGCTCAAGGCCATGACTTTCTAGGAACTTCAATTTCGCAACAATGTCATCGATGCTGCCCACGAGGTAACACCCTTGCAGGTGATCCCAATCCCGATTGTGGCCCATGATCGTTTCCATCGGTTTGCGCTGTATTGACAACGCTTTTTTCGAATCCGAGGTATCGACTACGTAACCAGCCTGCACGTGCGCAAGTTCCAGCGTCGCTGGGTCGCGGCCTACGGTCTCAAGGTGCGACCGTACGGTCTGGAAATCGCGTGCGACCCACTCTGTGTTGCCCGATGCTCGGCAGGTGAACACGTCAGCGTGCTTGACGATGCGCTTGAGTACAGACTTGACTATGTACGGCTGATCCGGTGACAGCGGACCCGGCATTCGCGAGCCACCGGCAATCCATACTGGAAAGTAGTTCTCCGGGCGTGGCTCTATAGTTACGTTTTCGAACTGGTAATACTCCCCGTTGAATGACACATTCTCTTCGCTCAGCAGGAGTTTGACTGCATCGAGAATCTCGTCAGTCCGACGACCCCGTTCCCGCATCGAAATCCCCATCGAAGTGAATTCCGGTTCGTTCCAGCCGGGACCGACACCGAAGAAAAAACGCCCACCCGACATGTAATCAAGTGTCGCCAGTTCCTTAGCCAGCAATACCGGGTGGCGAATCGGCACAACCAGGATATTGGTTCCAAGTGGGATCTTTTCGGTCGCACCCGCTGCGCAGGCAAGTACCATCAAAGGGTCGAGCCAGGAGCCGCCGTACAGACCGGGTGCCGTCAGCAGATGATCCCATACGCTGAGCGAATCGTACCCCAATGCTTCAGCGCGGCGTGCCATATCCTTGGTGACTCGGTAAGTCATCTCATAGTCAAGGCCTGGCCAGGTATAAGATGGCAGCGTAAACCCAAACTTCATATCAGTGTTCCCTGGTTATTCTCGCAATGGTGAGGCCTCAAGTATCCCATGCCGGGGCCAGTACTTGGACCTGGCTAATGAATTTATATCTACGTCCTGAAAAGCAGCAGCCCGGGAGAACGTTTCCCGGCGCTAAATTGTATGTCATGGCTTGGTGTGAGTAATTAAAGTCGGAGTTCCTTTAATCCCGACTGTTCAACGATTTGGTTGCTAAGCTGAAAAAAAGCAGGGTATACGGTCGTATACCCTNCTCACACCTAACCCAATCTCTCCACCAAATACTCTGCTCTCAGATGCGTATAGCGCATCAACAAACGAGGCACACATAGGGCACAGTACCTCATCAAATCTCGCTATAAGGCACTTCCATTTGGTTATCTAAAGTTGTAGTCTGAAGCTACGGGAATAGCCTGTGTTTACAGATGTTTCTTCATGACAAGTGCGCTCTTATGGCGCACTTCTGTTCATGNTGATAGGGGCTTGGATGCACTCATAATGCCGGGGTCGGTGGTTCGATCCCACCCATAGCCACCATCTTATCAATGGCTTACGATGCTCCTTATTTGTTGAGGTAGGGCACTGTGACCATAATGTGACCGATCAGCTACCTGACGATGGTAACATCTTCACGATGAATTCTAGCTATGACGTAGTTATCATTGGCGGTGGAGTGAGCGGTAGCTCGACTGCCTATTTTCTTGCGGCTCAGAAATCGTTCGATGGCAACGTGCTGGTTGTCGAGCGCGATTCCACATATGAGCACGCACCCTCTGCACGCGCCATAGGCGGCATCCGTCAGCAATTCTCTACGCCCGAGAACATACTCATTGGTTTATTCGGTGCTTACTTCATCAAACACATTGACCAATATCTCTCGGTAGACGACGGGGCCCCCGATATAGGATTCAAAGAGAGTGGCTACCTGCTGCTCGCAAGCCCAGAGGCACTCCCCATGATGCACGACAATCACGCCGTCCAGCGCAAGCATGGGGCTGAGATTGTCTTCCAGTCCCCATCCGAGCTCAAAACCCACTTTCCGTGGCTCAATACCGAAGATCTCGCGGGAGGATTTCTCGGGCTTAGTAACGAGGGCTGGCTAGATCCCTACGGGCTGCTTCAGGCTTTCCGCCGGCGAGCTCGTTCGCTCGGAGTAACTTATATAGACGACGAGGTTATTGGCGTTGCTAGGCAGGGCGCCCGCGCCGGACCCGTAACCTTGCGCGACGCTGGACAGATTGAGGCGGGAGTTGTGGTAAATGCGGCGGGCGCCCGCGACGCTGCCTACATCGCGGGGCTAGTGGGAATCGAACTTCCAGTTGAGCCCCGAAAGCGTTGCGTGTTCGTATTCGAGTGCCGCGAGGCGATGGGTCGCATGCCGCTCACCATATTCACGAACGGCTTGGGAGTCAGGCCTGAGGGACGCAGCTTTCTCTGCAACATGGCTCCCCCACCAGGGCACGACCCGGTAACCAGCAAGGTTGAGGTCGACTACGCGCTTTTCGACGACTTTTTGTGGCCCACATTAGCGCAGCGCATCCCTGCGTTCGAATCGATCAAGCTCCTGAACGCCTACCCCTGCCACTACGATGTCAACACTCTTGATGGGAATGTCATTATCGGCCGCCCACCCGAGCTCGACAACTTCTATCTCGTGGCCGGGTTCTCTGGACATGGTCTTATGCAATCCCCAGCAATCGGCTGTGCTATGAGCGAGCTCGTCACTTTTGGTGAGTATCGCACCCTCGACCTCACACGGTTCGGATACGAGCGGGTACTTACAGGTGAAAAAATTCAGGAGACAAATTGCTATTAACAGTCCAGAGCAAAAAAGACAGATCGCTTCATACGCCTATCCTACTCCTCTACTTCTTGTGGGTTAATGGGCAACCAAAGGGTACTTTCAGGGGGTTCTGGAATGAGCCTATTGAATGCGTTTCTGTCGAGCCTGACGTTTATTGAATGCTTTCGCCCAAACCGGGCCTATCACTAAAACACTATAAATAAAGGCTTTTCTGAGCCCCTTCATCAAGGACCTTTAAAGCCCAAAACTCTATTATTTAAGGCTTATCTGAACATCCTCGTGCGATCTTTTTAAGGAATCAGTGGTTTGCCCTTAATAAGTCACGACAGAGGCTTTGCGCTGATCGATGGCTGCATGGGGGACTCGTCACGCGCAAGGGAGGGATAAGACGATACTACATCTACATCTTAGGACGATTGGGGATTCCNTGACAAGCGTTGCTTCCCGGCTTCTAGGAACTCCTTGCTCCACCGGTAATAGACATTCTGGTTCAACCCCTCACGGCGGCATAANTCNGCNATNCTGTCTTCGCCTCGAAGTCCTTNCAGNACAATACGGATCTTTTCTNCGGCTGAATACTTACGACNGGTTCTACGGTGGATCGCTTTNACTAATTTCTCTGGGCTATTGTTGCTCATTTNAAGACTCCTCTTAATATCGTTAAATTAACAGAAGTCTCTNTTAGTTTTTACATCAGTTNGGCTTCATATCCTTTGACGGGCTACACAGTATCGAATTAACCGACTGCGCCTTTGTTTAGAATCGCTTGATTAGCTTGAGCTTGCGTCTCCACAGTAGTTCGCTTACTACGCACTAAGTACCGGAGTGATTTCTCTAATCTTTTCATCCCAACAGCTCTTTCGTCGTTATCTGGAATTGGTCGTACGGAATTACTGTTAGCATAGAAAGAAAAGGGTTCACCACCCAAGCGCAAAATTCTTTTCACGAAATTGTGTAGTTTGATTTGAAAATAATAGACATTCTTTACTAAAGGATATGCTACCCATCTCGGCAAATTGTTTGTCAGCGACCCAACGTAAAAGTATCTATACAGCAATTCCTCTGAACGAAGAATAAGAGTTCGAATATCTGACACACTCGTATTCTTTCCTGTAAAATGTGAGTGTTTTATCCATCGTAATGCAAACTCGGTGGGTTCTTTCTTACATTGTTTCTGAAGTTCAGCATATACTCGCCGGGCTTCTAGTCGCGCTATAATTTCCCAACTGAGCACTTCTTTTGGATGTTCGCCACTTACATTGCGGTAATTCCATTTGCTCGTCACAGCATCTGCCATGCCTACCAAATATGCTTCCTCTTCATCAACAGTCGACCCAATTAATCCTAACTGCTGACAATACTCATACAATGGAGTTCCTGGGAAAGGTAATGCATAAAATATTGCAGTATCCATTTTTTCTGGTGGAATACCGACTTCGTAAGCCATTTCGCCCAAAAACCTTCCTGTCTCCAGTATCGTAGTTCTATTCTCGCCAGGCATTCCGACCATTAATGCTAAATTACAATACATTTCATATTTCCAGGCAGCTCTTAAGGCCTTTTTCACATCCGCAACAGTGAAGTTCTTTTCCATCGCCTCCAATATCCGGTTACTCCCAGATTCAATTCCAAATTGTAAGGTGCAACAACCACGATCATGGCAGTATTTAATATCTTCCTCATTAAAATTTGTACACCTGACACCACCTGCCCACCAAATCAAATCATATTTCTGCATTAAATCGGCAAACGCTCTTGTATGCTCTCGATTAGAGCCAAAATTTTCATCCATCACAGTGATATAGCCGATATCGTATTTTTCAATGATATCTATTAAATGTTCTTCGAGTTCGTGTAAATCCACCGTTCTATAGCCCTTTGTTCCTCGGTGGCAAAAGGTGCAACGCGCCACACAGCCTTTACTCGCAGGCACCGACGCTACATTCGGTCTTCTTGAATCTTCATGCGCTCGCTTATCATGAACAAGTTGTCGAGTAAATTCAGGGCGATCAAAATATTCAGACACTAATTCTGGTTTATTCAATAACCCGGAAAGAAAAAGATCATAATCTGGTAAAGCTAATTGCTCTGTTAGTGGCCTTTTCCCATAACCAGTTACGAACAATTCGCCGGTTTTATCTAAATAACATAATCCATTAATCTCCTTCAGTGCTTGTTCTGGAATTTTTCCCTTATGTTCACGTGTAGCGTTAACGAATTCAAGAAACGGCACCTCACCATCACCTAAAATACAAAAATCAACGCTAGTCCTGTTTAAAACAACATTCGCGCTTGTAGATAGATGTCCACCCAGCACAATTAGAGTGTTCGGAGATGCAGTCCTTATAATTTTCGCTATACGCTTTACCTGCAAATAACAGTGGGAGAGAACACCGCTCAATCCGACAATAGTAAATTGTTTTGCAGCAAAGAAATCCAACAGAAAATCGTCATCTGGTTCTAATAATTCTGTCTCAATAAACGTTATGGAATCCTGTTGTATTCCGTTGCGAAGTAAATAATTGCGTACTGCAGATATAGCTAGTCTCGGTTGCCTAGTGCGCCACTTCCGAGGTGTGGTAAGGGGTTTGCTTGTTGGGACGGTAGATAAACAGATGCTCGGATACGGATCACTAGGCAGTTCCTGATGTTCACGCGAATCTACGAATGAGTTTGAGCTATTGGTCATTTTAGAATTCGTAACGAGCGTTAATTTAGGGCTGCATGGTAACCATTCATTACACACAATTGCGAGCGCTCCCCTGATGCTGGAAAAAATCTATTTTCCGGACAATTTTTCACAGTGCCCCCAGAAATTTGTCGCAAACCTTGGTGGTAGGAAGTTAAAAAATACCGCGATAGGTGATGCCATAATCCCTAAATACCGGCGGAGCGGTTGAAGGTAGTAAGGCTGCATAATATCTCGCTTAGAAATTACGATGTCCCGAAATCCGCAGTTATGCAAAACATGCTTCAGGCTACTATAAGACTGCAAAGACATGTGGTAAGACTTGTACTTTGTAAAACTCCTATGTATCAGAATTTCCCATGGAATATTCGTATATTTGTTGGGCGTTTGAAAAACAAGCATTCCGCCCGGTTTCAGAACTCTCTTAACTTGTTTCTCCAAGAATTGCTCAAGATCAATAATGTGCTCCAGGACATCAAACATAGTTACTACATCAAAAAAGGCGTCTGGAAATGGTAAATGCTTGCCATCATAACTGATGATTCGGGTCTTCAGTTCAGGGTGTAGCTCCTGTCCCCGTCTAACACTACGCTGATCAACATCTATCCCGTAGACCTCTGAAAATCCCCTTTGGAACAGCCTGTAGATCAAGCTTCCAGTGTAACAGCCGACGTCAAGCACCTTTGAATCAAGCGCGAATTTCCTCTCGCAGAAAAACTCCAAAGACATAGACAAATTTCCCCATTCCTTGTTACCGCTGTTCATGCGCCAGTCAAATCTGTTTTAAGGAAGTTATTCAGCGCATGCTATAGATTGTTTTGCCAGTTAGGTCGACTGACGTTCTCTCGTTTGAAAGTATAGGTTCGTACGATAATGCGAAATGGGAGCAATAAAAGGCCGATCATAAGCAGCTTGGCGCAAAAATCCCCCGCCGCCCAGCTTGCCCAGGGCAATCCGGTCCCGGCAAACGCCAGAAAGAAGAAGATCAGGGTATCGACAAAAGAGCCAATCAATGATGACGCCGCTGGGGCTTTCCACCAAGTTTGCTGGCGCAGAACATCAAACACTTTGATATCCAACAACTGGGCAACCAGGAAAGCCGTGCCAGAAGCCAGTGCGGTGCGTAACATGGCAAAGGCGTCCGGGTCACGAAGAAGCGCCTGCCACAGTGACAGCGCGCCTGACTGACTCACACCGGCCGCGATTCCCAGAGCCGCGATCAGCGTCAGAGCAACGCCAAAGGCAAAACCGACCACCACTACCCGCCGGGCCAGCCCCATGCCAAAAAGGCGGTTGGTGGTATCGGTGACCAGGAAAGCCACCGGGTAGGTGAAAGCCCCCCAGGTCAGAATTCCGGCGAGATCGATGCCCCATAAATGC
>PBTS01000039.1:0-23113 GCA_002729175.1 Fidelibacterota bacterium | reverse complement strand
CTCTTAGGACAAGTTGACCTTTTAAACTCGCGTTTTAAATTCACTCCTGGCATTAGTTACGACCTTTCTATCCAATCGCCGAAAGATTATCTCGGTTATGAATTGGGGACTGAATACACCCTTTATTCAGATGTATTAAGTTATCTAAGAACCTTGGGTAAAGAATCGGATCGCGTTTCTATTCATCCTTATGGCAAAACCCATGAAGGGCGTGATTTGGAATACCTTGTGATCACGGGTGGAAAAAATCGAAATCGATTGGATGATATTCAAAAGAATAATCAGCGCCTGGCCGATCCTCGGAGTATTAATCCTGCTGTGGCAAAGAAGATTATTCGGGAAAACCCGGGCATCTACTGGCTCAGTTATAATGTCCATGGCAATGAGGCATCCAGTACTGAGGCGGTCATGCAGGTGGCCTATCGCTTAGCGGCAGGTAAAGATAGAGAAACCCAGACTATTCTGGATAATTCTGTTGTAATTCTTGTCCCCTGTATCAATCCGGATGGCCGTGATCGCTATGTATATTGGTATAAATCTGCACAGAGCCATGTGACCAATGCAGATCAATTTGATTATGAACATGACGAACCCTGGCCTGGGGGGAGGACCAATCATTATTGGTTCGATCTGAATCGCGATTGGGTCTGGATGGTCCACCCAGAATCAAAAGGGCGAATTGCGGCCTATCAGGAATGGCTTCCGCAAATCCATGTGGATTATCATGAAATGGGATTCAATAGAAATTATTTTACCATGCCCGGCACAACTCCGCGCAATCTCATGTTACCGGAACCTTACGAAGCTCTATCCGATACCTTTGGACTGGCAAATATTGCTGCCTTTGATAAACATAAAGTCATGTATTACACCCGTGAAGGGTTTGATTTTTTCTATCCCAGCTATGGATCCTCTTATCCCAGCGTAATGGGCTCCATCGGCATGCTGGTGGAACAAGGTGGTCATTCCCGCGGGGGGCGAGCGGTTGAAACAGATGATGGGTATATTCTTACCCTTCGGCAGCGAGTCTTTGACCATTATGAAACCTCNTTCGCCACTCTATCGGCAGCGGTTCGAAACCGTCAAACTTTGAATCAATATTTTCATGACTCCTTTCAGCAAAAAACTAATACAGAGAAATCCGCTGCATATATCTTACCTGATGATCCCAGAAACCATCTCTATGATGTGGTGAATATGCTTAAAGCACATGGTGTAGAAGTTCACAGAGCCGGTACAAATTTTACAGTCAATAAGGCTCACACTTATGAAACAGGAAAAGCGGGACGACAGGTATTTAAGAAAGGTGATTTTATCATATATACTGATCAACCCCGGCACCTCTTTATTAATACAGTGCTCCAAAGAGAAATGGCCATCGAAGATTCCATCATGTATGATATGGCTACTTGGGCCGCACCTTTAGCATATAATCTAGATGCTTATTGGTCAGAGACCAAACCAAGGGTGAAAGCCGATTTGGTTAAAGAAAGCTTGGCATATTCAAGTGGGGTTACCCAAGTCCGTGATGCTTATGCTTATGTAATTGATTGGGATCAGCGCCATGCCCCAAAAGCATTGGCTCGCCTTTGGGCCAAAGGATATAAAGTGCGTTCGGCTCGCAAAGAATTCAACAATGGGTTGCGCACTTACTCCCGGGGCACATTGGTAATTCTCATGGGGCGCAATACAGATAAAACAGATTCAGTTCGGGATGATATGGATCAATTGGCAAGACAAACTGGTGTATTTATCGAGGCGTTTACAACAGGTAGAATGCAAGATGGAATCGACTTTGGTTCAGGCAATATGGTACCACTAAGAAACCCAAAAGTTGGACTCATGGTAGATGCGCCCTTTAATTCTTATACAGCAGGACAACTCTGGTATTTACTGGATAAGGAAACAGAGCTGAGCATTTCAAGACTTAGAATGTCCAGGTTGAAAGGGCTTGATCTGAATAATTATGATGTACTTTTATTNCCTGGTGTGCGAGGTAGTATGGATTCATTATTAGTAAAAAAATTGAAACAGTGGGTTTCTACTGGAGGTACTTTAGTAGCTACTGAGGGAAGTGCCGGATTCTTTACAACAAAATCTGGATTCATTACCGAAAAAACGGTTAAGGAACCTAAAGCAAAGGCGGAAGGCATACCACCTAGCGCATATACCCGATATGAAGACCGTTCGGACTCACTGGGACTTAAGCGTATTCCNGGGACTGCTTTTTATGGTATTATAGATAATTCTAATCCATTGGCTTTTGGCCTTCCAGACCGCCTTTATACTTTAAAACAGAGTGTATCAGCCCTTGTGCCGGACCCTTCCCTACAAACAGTTGGATATTATCATAAAGACCCTATGAAATTGAAAGTGTCTGGTTATGCATCCATTGAAAATCGAAAACTTTTAGCTGGAAAAACTTTTGCCGCTGTTCAACCTATGGGCCGTGGAAAGATTGTTTATCTGGTTGACAATACGCAATACCGTATGTTCTGGGTGGGTCCATCCAGGATGGTACAAAATGCGGTAATGCTCGTACCCAACATGTAAAGGAATAATCATGGCTCAACTAAAACGGTTATTATTAATCACGATTGCTATTATGATCGGGGGTTGCAGCAATGATGCGGCTCTAAAAAAACAGGCCTACGAACTGGCCCATAAATTCATCATAACCGATGGCCATATTGATGTGCCATGGCGGCTGAATGATGGTTATGAAGATTTGTCAATCCGCACCAAAACCGGTGATTTTGATTATATCCGAGCGAAAGAGGGCGGCTTGGATGCGCCTTTCATGTCTATTTATGTACCTTCATCCTATCAAGAAACCGGCGGTGCCAAAGAAAAGGCCGACTCTCTCATTGATCTCGTCAGTCGGATCGCCGACGACCACCCGGATAAATTTGAGGTGGCCACCAGTGTGGCCGATGTAAATCGCATTTTTGGTGATGGTAAAATTGCACTCCCCATGGGAATGGAAAATGGCGCTCCAATTTTGGATGATCTGAGCAATGTACAGTATTTTTATGATAGAGGAATTCGATATATCACCCTCACCCATGGTAAAGACAATCTGATTTGTGATTCATCCTACGATACCACAAATACGTGGGGTGGGTTAAGCCCTTTTGGTCGTGAAGTGGTGAAAGAAATGAACCGCGTGGGTATTATGGTTGACATCTCCCACGTGACCGACGAAGTGATTAACCAAGTCTTGGATATGACCGATGTGCCGGTAATTGCATCCCACTCTTCTTGCCGACACTTTACTCCAGGGTTTGANCGCAATATGGGTGATGCAGAAATAGTGCGATTAAAAGAAAACGGTGGTGTCATTCAAATCAATTTTGGCTCCTCTTTTGTAACGCAGGAATCTCAAGAAAAAGAAAACAAAAACCGCGAAAGAATTATGGCTTATGCGAAAGAAAATGGCCTTAAGCGCGGTGATGAAAAATTAAAATCATACTGGGAAAAGGTATCAAAAGAAAACCCCATTTACGCTGATATTANCGATGTGATAAACCATTTCGACCGTGTTGTGGCGTTGGTGGGTATAGACCATGTAGGCATCGGTTCTGATTATGATGGTGTGGGTGATTCCCTTCCTTACGGTTTAAAAGATGTGGCTTCTTACCCCAACCTTATTTTTCATTTATTAAAGCGCGGTTATTCAGAAGAAGATATTGAAAAGATTTGTTATAAAAACGTTTGGCGTGTTTGGTCGGCGGTGGAAGAGACCGCAAGTAAAAATTAATCTATAAATAATAATAATGGATATGCCTTCCAAGGGGTTAATCTCACGCTTTTGGTCCCCAATGGAAAATCTGTTTATTTGGATGAATCATTAAAATATATGCTGTATGATTTTGACAATGTTATCAACACCCATGGTCGTCGCATGGTAGAGCATCTTTGGAAAATGACGAATGAGGGGTTGGCTTGTTCCGATTGCAATTGAATCGATGGTCAAATATTGCAATCTCTTTTTAGGCTTTATACAATTCCTTCACCCAACCGGCCGCTTCATTAGATAGGGCCTCGCCCAGTTGGGCTGCTGCTTCAACCTGTTCCACATTCCGCTGACCCAACAACACACACCCTTTGGGCGCATCGGTTAAAAGGGCATCGACCAGCCCATGCAACACCGGCTGAAGGTGATCCGAAAATCGTTCCTCCAGTTTTACTTTATTGGCTTGTATTTTATCGATCAAACTCTGTTTGGCGAAGTCTTTAATGGTCGTACGAAAGTCTCCAGATTCAAACGTGGTCGGTGTGGTATATTTTCCTGTAAGTAACCCATGTTTTATTGGAGAGAAAAAACAAATACCCAAGTTGTTTTCTTCAACATAATTCTTTAACCCCGTAGACTCGTAGGTATCGTCCATTACATTTCGATAGGGTTGGATCACATCCGGATCAGCGCGCTCAATAAAATTCATAACCTTATCTGAAGACCAATCAGACAGTCCTATAAATCGCGCTTTTCCTTCTGCTTGGAATCGGCGTATTGTTTCTACTGCATCATCAAAATACTGTTCCTGTTTCCCAAAGTTGCAATGATGAAGATACATAAGGTCAACGCAATCCGTATTTAAATTTTTTAAAGATCGTTCCGTGTTAACCCGCATATATTCCGGGTGATACCAATGGTTGTGGGGACCCATATCCCAACCCACTTTTGTAGCAATAAAAATATCATTTCTGGGAATTTCATCCCACATAGTGCCAATAATTTGTTCGGATTTTCCATCGCCATAAACGTCTGCAGTATCCCAATGATTGATGCCAACTTCATAGGCTTTTTGTAGTGCGGCGCGACTATCAATATCATCTTGCCCAGCCCAACCGACGGGCTGGCTTTTTCCGGCTGTGGTCACCCCGCCATAAGACCATGTGCCCAGGCTAATTCGTGAAACTTTTTCATTGGTTCTACCTAAAATAGTATATTCCATTTTTATCCTTTTATTGAATTGGGAAAGTTACGGAAACTCCGTCCTTATTATGTCAGCACGATTTCAAATTATCGATATTGGTCATCGAGGTTATTCTCTTGACCGGGCCCTTTCTGAATTAGAAACGGCGGTGAGTACTTGTGTTTTTGGTGGTGGTGTTAGAGCCATCAAAATAATTCATGGCCACGGAACCGGCGCTTTAAAGCATGGTGTGCGAGAATGGTGTACGGATCAGGCCGGGCGGTTTCAAGCTGTGATATATGGAGAAGATTATGACCTGTTTGACCCTGATTCGGCTGGTATGCGAGCCGATTGCGGATCTCCTCAAGATCACGACCTTGGTAAAAAGAATGGTGCGATCACTTTGGTTTGGCTCTGGTAAATTGACCTGAATGTTCGTTTCTAGTAAATTGTATATTAATTTTAATATTAAATAGGAAGACTCTCTATGAACAAACCGTTTATATTTACATTTTTAACGCTCCTCGTTTTTCTATATGAGGGGTGTTCTTCTTTATCGCCCTCAATAAATAACCCATCATATTTGATTGCAAATAGCGATTCATTGTTACTTGCTAATCCAGAAGATGACGAACTTAGAAATGCCATTGTTGATGCTCGGCTAAGTGTTGCAAAGTCGAAAAACAATTTAAATGAATATAAAAAGGTGCTGCAGATCGATCCAAAAAACAGAACGGCTCAATACCATATATATATGGCCGAGGGAATTACCAATCATAAAAAGGGGCATAAAAATGGCCAATGGGATGCCATTCAATCTTTTGCTAAAGCAGCTACGGCGATAGATACTGTTGGCGACCCATATTATTGGATGGGCCTTGCATACGAAAAAAAGGATGAAATGGATTTTGAGCTCCCTCTTGAATCTTACGACAAGGCGCTTTCTCTCTTTCTTTCAAATGAAGTGCGCACAAAGGTGGATTCAACCCGAGAACAACTGCTAAAGCGCAAAAAAACCTACGAGGACTTTTGGAAATAACGTTTTAAGTTTATGCTTCCTCCTCAAATATTATTCTGATATTTTTGACTTGATTCAAGAACAGAACGTAGCTAAACTTTCGTACCTATAGACTTAAATCTTTAGGTGCCACACAATCCGAGGTAAAGATAAATGGCAAATAAATTATTTTTAAAACAATTACTAATTGGGGTGATGTTCACCCTTCTTGTAACCACATTGTTCGCTCAGAAGCCGCAAAACATTTCCGGAACGCTGGTTGACCCAGAAGGAAACGGTGTTGTAAAAACAACTGTCCTGCTTTTGGGAGAAGATGGAACAGAGGTCCAGCGCACAGAAACGTCTAAAAAACGGCTAGGGCGCGGTGGTGGAAAGTTTGAATTTTCGAAAGTGCTTCCAGGTAACTATACATTAGAAGCCGATGGGGGTGATACCGGAAAGCTAAGCTCCCCCGTTGAGGTGGCTGATAAAAATGTTAAGCTAGGTGACCTTGAGTTGTCGTCTGATTCACCACCAACTGGCACACAAGCAGATACGGTAAAGAGCCCCGCTCTCGATGCAGTAGAATTCACACCTGACCCAGGAAAAGATTATATTCTTAATGAGCTTAGCTTTGAAATTAAAAAAATGACCGCTGAGCTTAAATATCTCAATGAAGAATTAGAAAATTTAAAAGCTCTCAGTAAAATGTGGGTTAACCCCCTTGCTATTTATTCCAAAGAGATTATCATGAAAAATGGTTCTACCGTTTTTGGAAAAGTCATTTATCAAGATGAAGAATCTTTGAAGGTTGAAACCCTTGTTGGCTACTTAATTATCAATCGACAAGATGTGGTGCGGATGGTTGATAACGTTGTTACCGAAGAACAGGCAGAATATGTTCCCGAACAAGTGCGTGACAGCTACACACCGCCACCTATGCCAAAACTGGCAGAGCCCCAGTATACATCCGCTGAAAGGGGTGGATCAAAAAAATACTCTGCAAACTGTGTGTTGGTTGGGAATATTACTGAAAAGAAAGACGTACAAGGTAATTATGTTTTTAATGGGGAATTAAAAAATATTGGCGGTCGAAGAGCAGATTTTGTTAAGGTTGATTTTGTCTTCCGTAAAAATTGGAGCGGTGAAACAAAGACTCTAACAACTTTTGTAAGGGGTGGATATCACACCTTTGATTCTGGTATAACAACAGATGCCACACTCCTGCCTGGAGCCACTGGAGCTTTCGAACTTTATGTCCCCCATGATTTTGGTTCTTTTATTGGATACTCTTATGTCATTGATTGGGAAGAGTACGAATAATGGGTTTGAAATTCCCGTTAAACCATAGAAAGCCGCTGATAAAACACCTGTCGCCCCTCATATTAATTATCGGATCTTTGGGCGCACAAGAAATACCCCTCTCAGAAATATTTTTTTTAGATCTTGGTATTGTAATTGAACCCAATAAAGGGTCTGAGGTTTCATCCCATTTTGTTGAAAAGCCCTCTGATGAAGTTTCCTTTAAAATAAAAAAAGTTGAGAGCGGCTCTGTGTATATGGCCTCCAGCAAGGAGTTACTATCCACTTTGGGGCGGATTAATAACCGTATCGAACGATTAGAAAACTCCTTTCACACGGAAGTGAATATCCTTCGCCAGGAGAACGGGCAACTCAAACAAAGTTTAGCAGAAATGCAAAATAGAAACAACCTCTCCAACCGACGTGAGCACACACCAATCTTATCACCTAAAACTGAATTGGTTAAAAAAACAAAAACTAAACCTATACAGGAATTTAACCAGTCAACATATATGGCTGGTGTGTTTGCCTACCAACGAGAAGATTACCAAACTGCATTAAGTAAATTTCTATCCCTCAATTTACAGGAGGCGCCTAAAAAAACTGTTGAAAACATATTATACTGGACTGCTGATGCTTACCAACAAACGGGGCAATATGAAAACGCGTTACAGCTTTTAAATAAAATTTCTATCACTGGCACACTCAGAATTGATGATGCATTGGTCCAAAAGGGGTTGTTGCATCGAAAAATGGGGAATGAATCGTTAGCCATTATTGCTTTTAGTAATGTTGTCTCTCAGCATCCAGATAGTGAATATTTTCGATTGGCAAAAATGGAATTAAAAACCACTGACGGACACCAATGAAACAGATAAACCGCACCCTATTATTATCGCTCATATTATTTTCTACAATTTTTGGTGCAACCCGTGTTGCATATCTTAGGCCGGGCCCCATGATGAAAATCCCCTATACGTCAATTGGCCCGTCTCCTTATTTGTTTACAGCTGGGTTTGGATCTGAGCTTCACAATTTATCTCCATTTAATACAGCTGGGGGTGCTTATTTCAGTATGGATATCAACTCTGGGTGGACGCTTGGGTTTTCTACCGCACAGAGCGCCGATACCACTCGCCTCGCCAACTTGGAGGTCTCTACTTATAAAGCGCCTGTTGAGTTTGGATTTCATATCCAGCGGCGGGTATACGTAAGAGAAAATATCGCGTTTACCGTTGGCCTTCAAGATATTGTATTCGAAAATAAAACTAAGGGTCTTAATCTAGATCCAAAAGAGTTATCCTTTTTTGGTATTGTGAGTAGCCAGAAACAAATCGGGCAATACAATATGAACACATTTATCGGTTTTGGAACGGGTGGTTTTGGTGCAATCGATACGGTAAATACGGATACGCTAACTGAAGAAATAACGGGAACAAATGCCGGCGTTTTTGCTGGTGCAGTTTTTAATACGCCCTATCTAGAAAAATGGGGCGGTGTAGATATTGTGGGTGAATTTGACGGGAATGGCATCAATGTGGGACTCCGCATCCCCCTTACCTCGGATTATCGCCTTAACCTAGGGTTCACCCACATAGAAAAATTACCTAAATGGAAAGAACGATATTGGGAAGGTCATGCGGGCCTAACTGTTGGTTTTGAAATAACAGCTCCAAGGGGGAGTGCAATCAAAACACCAGGGAGTGGGCCGGCCCCACCTATTTATGAACCGGGTCCCATCCATATGGCTGAAATGGACACAACGCTAATGTTGGCTGATTATATGGTCACCACTCTTCGGGATTCTATGGGAATGATGAACAACGAGATGCGGAATTTAATCACTCGACTTTCGGCTATGGAACACCACTCAAAATTTTTGGAGGACTCCTTAAAAGCGGTTCGACTAAATAATAATGTAAACGAACAGAAAATGAATGAAGCAATGCGTCATTTATCTCGTTCATTGCGATATTTCCATGCGGGAGATTATCGAACATCACTACAAGAGGTGGAATCAGCATTAGACGCAAATCCAAATATAGCGTTAGCCTATGCGCGTCGAGGTTCTATTTACTTTAAGTTGGGGGATATTCAGCGCGCAACCATCAATTGGAATCTTGCATTACGTATGGATCCAGAGTATGATGATGTGAGAAATGTGCTGAAAGCATTGCATGAAAAACGATTGAAATCAACCAGCATGATTAAGGAATAAGTATGGATATTGCAACTCTTGTAGGAATCATATTAGGAATGGGAGCCATTGTTGGCAGTATTTTTTTAATGACACCAAATTTAGGGATGTTTGGATCGGCTTCGAGTCTTGGTATTGTAATGGGTGGAATGATTGCGTCTGTTTCTGTTGCCTTCCCGTTAAAAGATGTGCTTCAGCTTGGTGCGGCTATGGGTGCAGTTTTTAAAGGTGATAAAGATACTCTCGGTAGTATTGTCGATGAGGCGGTTGAGGCATCCGAGGTGGCGCGTAAAGGTACTGCTGATTTAGAAAACCACATTGGAAACATTAAAAGTTTTTTCTTTCGAGATGGTGCCCAAATGGTGATTGACGGATATTCATTAGATGAAGTTACTGAAATTTTAAACACTCGAATTGAATACCGAGAGTTAAGAGAAAGCACACAAGCTGGATTGTTCAAATCTATGGGCACGATGGCGCCGGCGTGGGGTATGGTTGGAACATTAATAGGGCTTGTGGTTATGTTGTCCGGCTTTGGTGAGGGGGGAACGGATACTCTTGGTGCGGGTATGTCTGCTGCACTTATTACAACTTTTTATGGTGCTGTTCTCGCCAATTTATTTTTTCTCCCTATGGCGGATAAGATTAAAACACGAATATCTTTTTCCAGTACAATACAAAGCTTGCAAGTTGAAGCTGCCCGGTTAATTCATCAGAAAAAACATCCCATTATTGTTCGTGAAAAACTCAATTCATTCATCCCACCAAAAGAGTGGAAAAAAGACGCAGAGTAAATTAAATGGCTGCCACAGCTCAAGAAAAAAAACAGTTCATTCGAAAAGGAATGGGGATGGTTGAAGAGGGCCTGCCTGGATGGTTTGGTACTTTTGCTGACATGATGACCCTTCTTTTTGCTTTTTTCGTATTATTGGCTGCTATCTCAACCATCGATCCAGTAAAACTACAAAATATGGCCGATGGAATGGGTAAATCGGTTGGGAAGAAAAAAGAGATTGAAAATCAAGCAATGTCACTCGGAGACATTCAGAAAGAAGCTCAAAAAATGGTTGAAGAAATGGCAGTTGATCCTAAAACTGGAGAAAAGCCCGTTGAGGTTACAACCAGTCCAAAGGGTGTTACCATTGGAATTTCATCTGATATCAGTTTTCGCTCTGGATCGGCAGAAACAAAACCGGAGTTCCTTGATATTTTAAAAAAAATAATCCCAACTGTTGAGAAATCTTATTTTCAAATTGCTGTTGAAGGTCACACAGATAGCGACCAATTGCCAAAGGCGCTTCAAGTAAAATACCCAAGCAATTGGGAGTTGTCCGGTGCGCGAGCAGCGGCGGTCGTTAGACAAATGATCACGTTAGGTGTAGACCCGACCCGGTTGGAAGCCGTTGGGTATGGAGAGTTTGTACCAAGAGACAGGAAAAACACAGAGTTGCTTTCTTCGGATTTGGTTCAAAAATACAATTCAAACCCTCAGCAAAAATCTCGAAACCGGCGTGTTGAAATCACGTTTTTGGCACCGCGCGGTGGGCCGGTTGGAAGATCTGAATCTAGTACAAAAAATACCGGGGATAATTAAAAATTCATATGAATAAGGGAGTCAATATGATTAAGCGGAGAAATGGGGCATTGTTTTTTGCCCTCATAGTCGGATTTATTTTAAACATAGGCTTTGCCCAATCGAGTGGGTATTTGGCGCAAAAACTCATGATTGAGAATGATTTGAGAAAGAGAATTGCCGGTGCGCTTGAAAAAGTAATCGACAACCGTAAGTACGTTGTTGATGTGAGTGTTGATTTAGAAATCAGCAGTGCGTTTGAAAGTCAAACCACTTTTTCGCCACGTGGGGGCGAATCTAATCTTGAATCGCTAAAAGCGGCTGAAGGATTTTTAAATGATGGAGAAGTGCCCAGTCGCGGTAGTGTCGGACTACCAATCCCAGGTTTTGATTTTACCGCAGAAACTCCCCCAACTACGTCGGCGAACGACAACGAAGAAAACATAAGCACTATGGATGGTTCTCCCCCAGAGAATAATGTCGTATCTCGTACACAAATTGAAAAAAGATCGGCAATGGCCAGTGTTAGAAATATGGAAATCAGTATTATTCTTCAAGAGGGGGCCGCGCCAGAACTAATTGAAAATATCCGCCAGGTTGTTATGGTTGCTTCCCGTTTTAATAGACCAAGGGGAGATGTGCTCAGCATTATGACGGCCAGTTTTAAAGAACGGCGGGATGAAAAATCCGCTGAACAGGTTCTGCTAAAAACGATTGCTGAAAAGCTTGAATCTCTTGAAAGTCAAAGAGAGCGTTTGGGAGAAGTTGATTGGAAACAGGAGCTTGAAAACTATAAAGAAACAGAAGAGGGTCGACGTCAGGAAGATCGTCTTTATTTTCAGTCAAAGCTTGCTGAATTTGAATCGGTCGCCAGAGATCGATCTTATGATCAGGAAAAACAATCTATACTCAAACAGGATTCTATACGTCTCCAATCTATCAACGAAGAGATTCAAAACTTAAAAGCTTTCCTTGGAACCGCAGGATTAACAGATTCTGCATCCATTGAGGCCAAATCATCTGTTCAACAAAAACTACAAGAAAAAGCCAACCTTGATTCCCAAATTGCTGAAAAACTATCCATGTTAGATCAGGTGCAAAGCGATTTAGATAATCAAGCTCGTTCTGGCGGTAGCAACACTGGAATGATTGTTTTTGTTTCAATTCTTGGCGCGCTTGTTATTGTTCTCGTGGTTGTTCTTGTTTTTGTTTTAATGAACAAACCAAAGCAACAAATGCCACCGCCACCACCCTGGATGGTCTATCCTCCAAAACCTAAAAAAAAAGATGAAACAGTAAGCGTTTCTGAGGAACAACAAACCCGCGCCACACCAAAACCAACAACAATTGAAGACATTGGCGTACTTCAAAGTGAGGTTAACGATATGAAACAAGCTGTTGTGTCCATGAGCGTTGGTCAACCACAAGCAGCTTCAAAAATAGTAAAGGATTGGATTTTGGAAGAAGCGCCGCCAGAACCAGAGCCAACAGCGCAGGAAACGCCAGAAGATGATGGTGGCGGCAAAAAGAAGAAGAAAAAAAAGAAAAAGTAAGAGGCAATTATGATTTCAGATTATAACAAACTTTCGGGCCTTCAAAAAGTGGCCATCCTGTTTTCCGTACTTGGAGAAAGCCTCGCATTAAACCTAGTTAAGAGTTTAGACAAAACAGAAGTTCGAAAAATTCGAGCGGCCATGCGCGATGTAGAAAATGTTGCTTTTTCTGTAAAAAAACAGGTGATGGAAGAATTTTATTTTTCTTTTGTCAGTGAAAAATTTCAAGGAAATGAAGAGTCTGATGAACCCAAGAAACCCTTCGCGTTTTTAGATGACTTAACCGATGAACAAATTATTGCAATGTTAATTACGGAATCACCTCGAGTAATCGCAATTTCAATCGCACAGCTTTCTGCTGAAAAACGTATGAAAGTATTAAGCCGTATTGGTGAAGAAGAAAAAGGTCAGGTTCTTTTAAGTATTGGCAACCTAAATGATGTACCTCTCGAAGCCGTTGTGCAAATTGCAAATAAACTTCAGAAAAAAGCAAAACAGCTTCCCAAAACGGTGGCTTTTTCTAGGGGTGGCGGTAAAGATTTAGCTGATATATTGGGTTCGATGGATCCTGAAGAAGAAGAAATGTTCATGACTAATCTCGAACAAGAAAACCCGGAACTCGCCGAAGAGGTAAAAAAATACCGCATAACATTTGAAACAATTTTTGAAATCTTTCCGGACAACCTACTGCGAGACCTCATGAATGCGGTGGATTTGGATACAGTGGCTATGGCTCTAAAAGGAATGGATCAATTAATTTCCGATAGAGTAATTGGTGTGTTGCCTAAAAAGAAACAGGCAATGTACGAACCTGTTGCCGGTGCGGTCCCCAAGCGGGATGTTGATAATGCCAGAAAATCCATTGTGCAGTCTGCCAAACAAATGGAGAGTGATGGAGCCTTCAAACTTGAAGATCTTCTTGGCGGAGAAACCGTCGAATAAATTCACTCTTATTTATCGCTAATGAAAAAACCCTGCTTTCCCAAAACGGATGAGCAGGGTTTTTTATTCTATGTAACCGGTCATCTCTCTTGCAGATGGATCATTGGTTTCAACCCATTTCGGCATCCAAAAATGCGGAATAAGTTTTTCCTGCTTCCCAAAAATAGATTCGAAGACTTTTCTGTAATAATAGCTCTCTTTTAAAATGGGTTTACAATGAACATATGCTTTCGATTTTGTTTTGTACTCCTCGTCAGAAATTTTACTATCTACAAATGATTGGATTACGTGATGCCATGAATTGTCTTTGGCACTAACACCATCAGAGAATGCACATTTTCTTCTCCATAATACAGATTCCGGCA
Source organism: Fidelibacterota bacterium (assembly GCA_002729175.1). Lineage (GTDB taxonomy): Bacteria > Fidelibacterota > Marinisomatia > Marinisomatales > S15-B10 > UBA2125. Next base: position 9,265 of record PBTS01000039.1, on the reverse strand, counting down.
ACAATTCTGATTGGTCGAATGCTTTTCGTAATAAATATTTTTCCAATCGGAGCTTCCCATCAAATGTTTTCATTTTAGCGGGGATGGATAAATAGTATTGAACAAAAGCTTTGTCTAAAAACGGTGTCCGCGCTTCTAGTCCGTTTGAGCTTATGCTTCGATCGGATCTCAATACATCAAACCAATGAATTTCATCAACGAGACGATTGCATTCCAGTTGAAAATCGTTCTCCGTCGGTGCGTTTTTCATATATACATACCCACCACAGACCTCATCGCTACCATCACCATTAAAAATAACTTTACAGTCCGAGTTTTCTCGAATATATTTTGAAACAAGATAGTTACCAACGCTTGCTCGCACTGTCGTGGTATCAAAGGATTCTATATTATATATAACCGTTTCAATTGCATCTAAGAATGCTTCTTTTGATATTTGAATCTGGTGATGGTCTGTGCCTATGTGGTTTGCAACAATTTGCGCATAATCTAAATCGATGCTTCCAGGCATACCAATTGAAAAAGTTTTTAAGGTTGGTCCAGTATGAAATTGGTTCACCAACGCAGAAATTAAACTTGAATCAAGCCCGCCAGACAACAGTGATCCAATTTCTCTTTCGGCCATCATTCTTTTTTGAACAGCATCGGTCAACTTTTCTCGGATTCCTTCAAGAATACTTAATTCATTCGTTTCGTTTAAGTCGATATCATTATTAAAATTATATTTGGAGAATTTATCTGTGGATAGCTGCCACCAGTGGCCCGGGCTAAACTGATCGATTTTGTCACACAAACCAATGAGAGGTTTTGCTTCTGATGCAAACATAATCTCGTGCCCCTTTCGTCCTACAAACCCAGGCCTCACACCAAATGGATCTCTTCCAGCAAATAGTTCCTGCTTGTTTTGATCGTTTAACACAAACATAAAGACGCCATCAAGGGATTCTATCGTTTTTTTAATACCAAACCGTTTATATAAATGCAGAATTATTTCACAGTCAGATCCGCTTTTTAAATCAATTCCATATTTCTTCGCTAATATTACATAATTATAGATTTCTCCATTACAGACAATTGAAATGCCTCCATCTTCTGGGTGAAACAGGGGTTGGTCTCCAGCCTCACTTGTTCCTATTATTGCTAACCGATGAAATGCAAAAATTGTATTCGCATTGATCTGTTTCTCGTGTGAATTATCTGGGCCCCTATATTGTATTTTATCTACGTGGGGTTTTAAATCATTCCACCTATATGTGTTGCCCTTATAGGCAAAAATTCCACACATTGTTTTTCCTTTATTTATATGAATAAAAAAAGCCCCCAAAACCTTTCGACTTTGGGGGCTTTTAAAATATTTAATTAACTCGTTAGGTTACACGAGAGCCCCTACGCCATTGTTATTGGCGTTATTGTTATTGTTATTATTGATTGTGTAACCCATGCCGTCAATAAACCTAAGTTTTAATTATGGTTTGAGTCAAACCTTTTCTTTTTGATTACTGCTTGTGCGGCAGCTAGCCGAGCAATTGGAACCCTAAATGGAGAACAACTAACATAATCCAAGCCGTTTCGATAACAAAAATCAATACTTGCTGGGTCTCCGCCGTGTTCACCACAAATGCCTATTTTTAAATTTTTACGAACACTTCTCCCCTTATCCACGGCCATTGTAATTAATTGTCCCACGCCATTTTGGTCTAAACTCTGAAATGGATCGTGGGATAAAATGTTTTCGTTTAGATAGTTTGGCAAGAACCCGCCGATATCATCTCGGCTAAACCCATAGGTTGTTTGTGTTAAATCGTTCGTTCCAAAACTAAAAAATTCTGCATTTTTTGCTATTTCATTCGCGGTTAAACAAGCTCGTGGTAATTCAATCATTGTTCCAACCGTATAATGAAAATCTGTTTTCTGTTCTTTTTTAACTATTTCTGCAATGTTTCTTACCAGCGCCTCTTGGTTTTTTAACTCTGTGTGGGTGCCAACCAGTGGAATCATTATTTCTGGAAATACCTCTATGCCGGCTACGGTTAATTCTGCTGTTGCTTCAAAGATAGCGCGGGCTTGCATTTCGGTGATTTCTGGGTAAGCAATGCCTAAGCGACATCCTCGATGCCCTAGCATGGGATTAAATTCATGAAGTTCAGAAATACGGTTTTTTATTTTTTGGGTTATTACATTTAACTCTATAGCTAGTTTTTTAATTTGCGAACTGTTTAAAGATAAAAACTCGTGGAGTGGGGGGTCAAGAAGACGAATCGTTGCCGGCTTTCCATCCATTGCTTTTAAGATACCGATAAAGTCCTTTCGTTGATATGGTAGTAATTCCATAACAAATTTTCGACGACTATAATCATTTTCCGCCAAAATCATTTTCCGCATTATCATCACTCTTTGGGGATCAAAAAACATATGTTCCGTGCGGCACAATCCAATACCCTCCGCTCCAAATGCAATTGCTTGTAATGCGTCCTCTGGGCTATCTGCGTTTGTTCGAATCTTTAGCGTTCGAATCTTGTCAGCCCACATCATAAGTTGACGGTATGTTTTATTAGAATCCGGATTTGCAGTCTGTAAAGCAACCTTTCCTTTGTATACCGCTCCATTTGAGCCGTTCATTGAAATCCAATCGCCCTCATATAGCTTTTTGTCATCAATGGTAATTTCTTTTTTAGATAAATCAATGTTTAGGGCCGAACAACCAACGATACAACACTTCCCCCAACCTCTAGCTACAAGCGCTGCATGAGATGTCATTCCACCTTTGGCTGTTAAAATTCCTTCTGATTCATGCATACCATGAACATCTTCTGGAGATGTTTCTTCTCGAACTAAAATCACTTTCTTCCCTGCCATTGCTTGTTTTTCTGCCTCGTCTGCTGTAAAAACAATTTGGCCAATTCCTCCCCCTGGGCCGGCTGGTAGCCCGCGGGCAATAACCTCCGCTTTTTTTTCTTCTTCTTTATTTAATGTTGGGTGAAGCAGGTCGTCAATTTGTTCTGGGTTAATTCGGGAAATCGCCTCTTCTTTTGTTATCATGCCATCGGTAACCATATCTACAGCCATTTGAATCGCAGCCACCCCAGTTCGTTTTCCTGTTCGCGTTTGAAGCATCCATAGAAAATTGTTTTCTATTGTAAATTCAATATCCTGCATCTCACTATAATGTGTTTCTAGGCTTGTTCTAATGTCATTTAGTTGGGTATAAGCCTTGGGCATAAAGGATTCCAATGACTTTAAGTGTTTGGATTCTTTTGTTCTTGTCGCTTCATTTAAAGGGTGTGGCGTACGAACTCCGGCAACAACATCTTCTCCTTGGGCGTTTTGTAGCCATTCTCCATAAAATTTATTTTCGCCTGTGGCTGGGTTTCTTGTGAAGGCAACACCTGTGGCCGATGCATCTCCTGTGTTCCCAAACACCATCGCTTGAACATTCACCGCTGTTCCCCAATTGTTGGGTATGTTTTCTATTCGACGATAATGTGTCGCGCGTGCGCCACTCCAACTTCGAAAAACCGCCCGAATCCCTCCCCACAGTTGTTCATATGGATCATCCGGGAAATGTTTGTTTAGCTTTTTTTCTATATAATTTTTGAATTCGGTAGAAATATATTTCCAGTCATTCCCTTTCATATCTAAGTCTGATTGATATCTCTTTTTTGCTTTATAAATACTTAAAATATCTTCAAGTTGTTGTCTAATTCCTTTTTCTCCCTTTGGATCTATCCCACCGGATTTTTCCATTACAACATCCGAATACATCATAATCAACCGACGGTATGCATCGTAAACGAAGCGTTCATTTTTTGTTTTGTGAATTAGTCCGGGAATAGTTTTTGTTGTTAACCCCAAATTCAACACCGTTTCCATCATGCCGGGCATAGATTTTCGCGCACCAGACCGAACTGAAACGAGCAGAGGATTTTCCTCATCACCAAATAGCATACCCATATCGGATTCCATGCGCGAAATTGCCTTTTTCACTTCTTCTTCAAGGTGGTTTGGAAACTTGTTGTTGTTATAAAAATGGGTGCAAACTTCTGTGGTAATTGTAAACCCAGGTGGAACCGGTAATCCCAATTTTGTCATTTCCGCAAGATTGGCGCCTTTGCCACCCAATAAATTCACCATATCGGCTTGGCCATCGGCTTTCCCGTTGCCAAATGAATACACAAGGTTGTTTATAGTTAAGTTATTCATGGCTTCCCCTCAAATTATGCCCTTTAATTTAAAGAAATTGTATCGCGGGTCGCATTAAATTATCTTAGTATTTTCAGCGAAAGATTCTCTTTGAAACGGCAACCATTAAAACAACTATTAATTAATTACAAAAACAATCATTCCGATGAAAAATCGTTGATTGAGACTTCCATCCAATTTTTGGAATCCACGCCACAATGTTTTAATCGAAATAATTTAAATGGACATTTTACTGGCTCTTCGTGGATCGTAGACGAAACTCGAGAATGGGTTTTGATGACACATCATCGAAAATTAGATCTTTGGTTGCAATTGGGTGGTCATGCCGATGGTTGTTCTGATTTATTAAAGGTTGCCTTGAGTGAGGCACGAGAAGAGTCGGGTTTCAATGTCTTTAATGTGTTGTCCCCGGATATATTCGATTTAGGAATTCATCGAATTCCAAAATACAAAAATACGCTCGCACATTTTCATTACGATGTTCGATTTATTTTGGAGAGCCCCCATGGTACAGAAAACATAATTGTGAGCGATGAGTCCCACGATATTGCTTGGGTCCATAAAGATAATGTGTTAAATAAAAACCCTGAGGAATCCATGGCGAGAATGTTGAAAAAAATGTCAGTAAATTTCTCTCTATAAATCATGGCTTTATCTGAAAATATTAAATCTGAAATTCTCTCCAGCACGGTTTCCGAACAGAAACGAAAAATAGGACTTGAGATAGAGGGCCTATATTATAATTCTCTTTTTAATCGTCTACCCGTAAACCCAACAAATCAATATTCCGCAACGGATTTTATTGGTGATATTCAAAAAAACACCCAATTCGACGATCCATTTACATACTCTCTAGAACCTGGCGGTCAACTTGAGTGGGCTTCGGCACCTGCGATTAGTCTGTGGAATATTCAAGATCAATTTAACCGACACGTAGTCATAGAAAATTCCCTTTGTAAAAAAAATAGTATTCATCGATTATATTTATCTTTAGAACCTTTTTGTAAACCAGACGATATAGATTTGATAACTATTAATAAATATCAATTAATGGATAATTTGTTTAAAAAAAGTGGGCACTTGGGGCCCTGGATGATGAGAAACGCGACTAGTGTTCAATTAAATATTGACTTTACATCAGAGGAAGATGCCAACGAAATGGCTTTTCTCGCAGATATTATTCAACCTCTATTCAGTATTCTTTTTTCTAATTCACCTTTTATGCGGGGAAAGCCGGTTGGGAATACAAATATGCGTTGGAAAATATGGGAAGATACGGATCTGGGCCGATGTCGATCGCTTTTTGACCATGGCATATGTTCTCAGAATAAGATTGTTGATGACTATTCTAATTGGCTACTGGGGGTAAAAACTATTTTTAAATATAATGAAAACGGCGACGCAGAATATTACGATGGCACACTTGGGGAGATGATCCAATCTGATCCGAATAAAAGTAAGTCACATATTCTTTCTGCGCTACATCAGTCTTTTACTCATGTACGATTTAAAACTGTTTTAGAGGTTCGGGCCAGCGACCGTCCGCCCAAAGGAATGGAAATGGCACCAGCTGCCCTTCTTGCCGGTTTACTCACGGCATTAAAAACTCGGGGAAAATTGCGGGAAGCTATCGCCAGATGGTCAAACAATGAAAGAAAGGCGCTTATTCGTTCCGGAAATAATTTATCTTTTGACCAAGTTGGGCCTCAAAACAAAACTGTTAGAGAATGGTTGGAATTCCTTTCAGATTTGGCTTTAAATGGGCTTGATGAAAGGGCTGCGAATTTCAGAATAAAAAACGAGCGCCCCCTTTTACAGCCGTTTGTAGAAAATGTATTAAAAAATGGACCTAAATCTATCCAAACTCAAAATGCTTTTGAGCGGGATGGTGGGTCTTTAAAAGAATTTCTGAAGCATTATTGTTCAGATTCCATTTCTCAATTTTTATCGTGAAACAAAAAATATAATGCCCGAAATTCATTCTTTGGTTATTCATTTCCCAATAGCGCTATTGTCCTCTGCAATATTGTTTGATTTTCTTTATGTGATGTCCAATGATAAAGACTTAGCTAAAGTGGGATGGTGGGTCATGTTGATTGGGCTTATTAGTGCAACAGCCGGTATGGCTACAGGAATTTGGCAAGATGCGCTCATTGGTCATTTTGGTTCAACATTTCCGATTTGGGTTAACCATGGCGCGGTTCAGATTTTTTCATTTTTGATCTTTTTAGTTTTATTTATTTGGAGAACCCGGCGTTCTTCTGTTTTAACCCACCTAAGACTAAGGTGGGTTTATCTTTTAATCGGAATCATATCAATTTCTTTTTTATTTTATGGGGGGCACTTGGGGGCGAAGATAGCCGGACGAGTGTAAGCGCCTAGATAGAATTGTATTTTTATACTCCTATTCTCTTTCTAATTTCAATCATTATAAATTAACTATATTAGAGAAAACATTGAACCGGGTTACAACTTTTCTAAATTCTTCAATAGGTAAAAAGACAGTGGTGGCAACCACTGGATTCTTGTTATTCTTTTTTTTAATTATTCACTTGGTGGGAAACTTCACTTTGTTTGGCGACGCTTCGTTTTTCAATAATTATGTTTTAGCGCTTTCTTCTTTTAAACCTTTAGTCCGAACCCTTGAGGTCGTCTTGGTTTTAATCTTTGGAAGCCATATTTTCAATGGATTGCGCTTATCTTTTGAAAATATGAAAGCAACCGGTAAAAAACATCTATGAATAATTCTGTTGATATAATCCAACAGGCGGGCCGGGCTGTTGAAGTAGTGAAGAGTAGAAAATATGCAAAATTAGATTTTGCCCAAAGTGCCTCCGGACTGNTTTTGGCCCTGTTNATGTGGGCCCATATGCTCCTTGTTTCATCTATACTCATAGGCGAAGAAGCNATGTTNNATGTTACCAAGTTTTTAGAAGGGAAATTCNTTTTTGGGGAAAGTNACCCAATTCTAGTTTCCTTNGCCGCAATNGGTNTTTTCATCATTTTTATTGTCCACGCGGCTATAGCGGTGAGGAAATTCCCTAATAACTGGGAACAATACAGGGAATACAGAGCGCATATGAAGATGATGAAACACGGTGATACGACCTTGTGGTTCTGGCAGATATTTACCGGATTTGCTATGTTTTTTCTTGGCTCAGTCCATCTTTATGTTATCATGACTCATCCCGCAGAGATTGGTCCATATGCTTCATCTGATAGAGTGTGGAGCGAGTTTATGTGGCCCCTTTATATTTTGCTTTTGCTTGCGGTAGAATTCCACGGATCAATAGGGCTTTATCGTCTGGCAATAAAGTGGGGCTGGTTTGACGGTAAAAATCCCAAGGCCAGCAGAAAGAAGTTGAAAAAGGCAAAATGGATTGTGACCGTAGTTTTTCTCGCTCTTGGTGTGTTGAGTTTGGCAGCCTACATTAAGATCGGAATAGCTCACAAGGATAAAGTCGGCGAGCGTTATGAAATCTCATCATTATTAGAAACAACAAGAGACTATATTTAAAATATGAAGGTTATTTATACAGATGCATTAGTAATTGGCGCCGGTCTAGCTGGCCTTAGGGTCGCAACAGGGATTAAAGATAGAGGACATGATGTTATTGTTCTTTCTCTTATTCCTCCAAAACGCTCACACTCAGCGGCAGCTCAAGGAGGAATGCAGGCTTCCCTGGGAAATTCAGCAAAAGGACAGGGAGACAACGAAGATGTTCATTTTGCAGATACTGTGAAAGGTAGTGACTGGGGATGTGACCAGGACGTCGCCCGTATGTTTGTTAATACTGCTCCCAAGGCTATCAGAGAACTCGCCAACTGGGGGGTTCCATGGAACCGAGTGCGCAAAGGGGAGCGTGAAGTAGTAATAAATGCGGAGAAAGCGACAATTACGGAAAGTGACGAAGCTCATGGTCTTATCACTTCTCGTGACTTTGGCGGCACCAAAAAATGGAGAACCTGTTATGTTAGTGATGGCACTGGCCACTCGATGCTCTATGCGATGAGTGACAGAAGCATTAAACAGGAAATAGAAATTCATGAGCGCATTGAAGCAACAGCCTTAATCCATGATGGAGAACGATGCGTTGGCTGTATTGCCAGAGATTTGATTACCGGTGAATTAATCGCATACATAGCAAAAGCAACAACCATAGCTACTGGAGGATATGGGCGTATATATAAAGTATCTACTAATGCTATTATTAGTGAAGGTATTGGAACAGCCATAGCGCTGGAAACGGGCGTAGCGGCATTGGGGAATATGGAGGCTGTCCAATTTCATCCAACTGCTATCGTTCCTGCTGGGATTCTAACGACGGAAGGGTGTCGTGGCGACGGAGGTCTGCTTCGTGATGTGGATGGATATCGGTTTATGCCCGATTATGAGCCAGAAAAAAAGGAGCTTGCATCAAGAGATGTTGTGTCCAGGAGAATGACTGAGCACATTCGTAAAGGAAAAGGTGTAAAATCCAGATATGGGGACCATCTGTGGCTCGATATAACCATTTTAGGTCGCCAGCATGTGGAAAAAAATCTCAGAGAGGTGTTTGAAATCTGCAAATATTTCCTTGGCATAGATGCGGCCAAGGACTGGATTCCGGTAAGACCAACACAGCATTACTCCATGGGTGGAATAAAGACATGTTATACTGGGGAAAGCCCAACTCTCAAAGGATTGTGGTCTGCTGGTGAGGCTGCTTGCTGGGATATGCATGGGTTTAACCGTTTGGGAGGTAATTCAGTTGCGGAAACCGTGGTTGCCGGTATGTTGGTTGCTGAGTATATCTCAGAAGATCTCGATAAGAAAGAAGGTGTATCTATCTCAACAGCATTAATAGAAAAATTTTATAATGCAGAAAAAGAAAAGATTGATCAATTGCTGAATGGCAATGGAACTGAAAGTGCATTTGAGTTGCGGGATGCTATGGAAACCATTATGATGGATAAGGTTGGGATCTTTAGAAATGGGGACGACCTGAAAGCTGCTGTAAATGACCTGGAAAAACTATATAAAAGAAGTAAAAATATCAAGGTCAGTTATAATTCTTCGGCATCT
>PBTS01000038.1:0-14414 GCA_002729175.1 Fidelibacterota bacterium | reverse complement strand
TTGATGAGATGTCTCATCAGGATATGGCAGAATTATTAGAGGAGGCTTATAAGATGCATAATGAAGGGAAAACAGTTTCAGAAGTTAAAGATGATCAGGATTGGGATAAAAAGATAGAGGCCGGACACGCAGTAGGAGATGAGGCATTTTATAAAGCGTGGGATGCTGCTGTAGCNCAAGAAAAGGATACAGATGATATTGANCCATATTCATTGGCTTTTAGAATGATGGGGAATTGTGTATATATGCTGGCCCATGCAGGGTTCACTAAAAAGCAAATTGTTTATAATATCGATTCGCCCTTCAATGCTGCACAGGAAGAGTATAAGGAAAGGAAGAAAAAAGAGAAGTCCNATGGCAAACCTGGTTCTTGATTGCGATAAGAAAAAAAATGAGGACTAAACCCACCTTTCCAGCTCCTTTTGCCAAGTAAATATTAATAACCCACAGTCGTGGGCTTTATTGTTTGTGGGATGAAAGAAGGTAAAGCCTTATGAAAAGTGCTATCCAAGTATTTCATGATTGGTCTCTTAATGGAAAAGACGAAGGGATGGAGAAGGTTCATTCAAGTTCAGTTGAAGAGATGCTAACCTTTGTCTTAAATAATTTAAAAGAACCCTTTTCATTTATTGATGCGGGTTGCGGTAACGGCTGGGCTGTTCGTAGGGTACTTTCCAATCCTTTATGCAAATCAGCCACGGGTATTGACGGTGCAACTGGAATGATTGATAAAGCCAAAACTTTAGATTCTGAAGGTAATTATATCTGTGCTGATTTAATTAATTGGATACCTGAGAATCCAGTTGATGTCGTTCTTTCAATGGAAGTTTTCTATTATGTTCCTGATCCTAAAATCCTAATTCAAAATGTATTAGATAATTGGTTAAAACCTAAGGGTCGTTTAATTGTGGGTGTAGATTTTTACAAAGATAATGAACCTAGCCTAAGTTGGCAGAAAGATTGTGGTATTTCAACAATGACATTATTTTCTGAGAAGGAATGGTTTTCCGCTTTTGAAATATCGGGGTTCAAAAATGTTAGGTCTTGGCGGCATGGGACAAAAGACAATTGGTCAGGAACTCTAATTATAACAGGAGAGAAATGAACGGTATAAAACAGGGATATACTTCCATTAGGGATACACTTTCACATCAGCTCTCTCAACCACTTTCCCAATCTCCACTTGGTAAATGACGGGAGGACGGTCGGGATGAAAGAAGCACCCACATTGGTGGGTAATAATTTGTGATTTTCAGTATGAAANGCCTCTGACTTTTATTTGCTTTTTTTATTTTGTNCTCTAATGATTAATACTTAAANAAAATCCNTAAGTAACTATCTAATTCAGAATCAGTAAATCAGTGCGAAAAATCTTTTTCTATATCATAAGCAGTTTTCTAATACTATTCGGTCAGGAATCTCATAGCAATGATTCTATGGATATCGAACCGCCTAAATTAGATGAGAGCATAATAAACATCGATGGATCTCTAGATGAAATTGAATGGTCTAAAGCTATCTCTCGGTCTGGCTTTACAAGTTATCTGCCTGTAGATGGGCGGCCAGCAGAAGATGATACAGAAATACGTATCTGGTATAGCCCAACAGCTCTATATATTGGTATTGTTGCACAAGAAATTCATGGGGAAGTTCGTTCCACTTTAGCAGACCGGGATAATCTTGAAAATGATGATTATCTCATTCTTATTCTTGATACATATGATGATAAACGATCCGCATTNGCTTTTGCCGTAAACCCACTGGGACAACAGGGTGATGGGACTATTATGGATCATGCATCAGTGGGACGAAATTCATCGCTGACATTCAGGTTAGACCCTAACCCCGATTATATTTTTAGTTCAAAAGGAGTACTAACTGAAGAGGGCTTTACTGTGGAAATTAAAATACTATTTAAAAGCCTTCGCTACCAGCGCGCGGATACACAAAATTGGGGGTTTAATGTTCTCCGTCATGTACAGCACTCCAATTACCGGTCAACTTTGTTTAACACGCAACTTGGGGTTGCCTCTTTTCTTGCGCAAACAGGCAAATTGATCAATATTTCAGGGATCAAGAGAGATAGGGTTTTTGAGATCAACCCAGAGATAAGAGGTTCAATGGCACGCCCAGCAGATTATAAAAACTTTGATTCTGAGACGACGGATCCTGTTGGGTTTAATGTACGCTATGGGTGGTCTTCAAATGTAGGAATTAATGCGACCGTGAATCCGGATTTCTCGCAAATTGAGGCTGATGTAGCTCAAATAAATTATGACCCCCGCCGCGCACTATTTTTTCCTGAAAAACGGCCCTTTTTTCTGGATGGGATTGAACGTTTTCAAACGCCAACCCGGCTGATTTATACCCGCCGAATTGTCAATCCTGTTGCCGCAGGAAAAATCGCAGGAAAATTTGGCGCCAACACCATAGGGTTTATATCGGCAGCGGATAATAGCGGCCCATCACTTTCGAAAATGGATCCTTCTTATGTTAATGCACTGCGATTGAAACGAGATCTTTCTGATCAAAACCATATCGGTTTAGTTTTTACTAACAAAACCCATGATAATTGGTCTAATCGAGTATTTGCTGTGGACGGAAGGTTTGTAGCTAAAGATACTTATACATTTCGTGCTCAAGGCGGTTTTAGTCAAACCAATGATAAAGAGGTGAATGGGGCTTTCGCTCCTATGTGGGATATAGCAGCCAATGCAAGTAGTCGAAAATGGTCCAGTTCATTTTCATTCAAAGGTTACCACAGTGACTTTAACCCGGCAGTTGGATTTATCGAGAGAGGAGATTATGTGACAGTTTCAACCGGTCCTACTCGGCGTTTTTATGGAAAGACCAGCACCTTTATAGAAAAACTCAGCTTGTCTTTACGAGTAATGGGAAGTTGGGATTACAATGGATTCATGAATGGAAGTCACCCAGATGATCGGAGGCTTTATCCTTCTTTTGCCCTACAATTTCGTGGCGGATGGCGGCTAACCAACTTTACCTGGATTGAAAAATTTGGTTATCCTGAAAATTTTTTCACCAATTATTATATTAAAACGTCATCNGGGTATNTGCCNTACCAAGGGACGCCAGAATTGGCCAATTATGGTATTATGTTGGAATTGAGCACGCCCCAGTTGGATCGCATATCAGCAACATTAAAGTATGGATTTGGTCGAGATCCCAATTATGAAGAGTGGGCGCCTGGTAACATTTATCTTGTTGAATCTAAAATTAAATGGAATCCCACAGATCAAATTCGAATGTCATTACGTTATAATCAGCAACAGAATTACCGATCATCCGATGGATCATTGGTATCCGAAAGCCGAACGCCCAGAGTAAAAATAGAATATCAGATCACACCAACGATATTTTTAAGAGGAGTAGTACAGTATACAGCAAAATTTAGAGATAGCCTGAGAGACAATTCACGTACTGAACTACCTATCTACTTCAAGGATTCAGATGGTCAGCAAATCCCCGCTCTCAGCGAAACAAGCAATAACATTGAAGCTGATTTTCTTTTCTCTTATCGACCAATGCCCGGCACTTTANTTTTCTTTGGTTATGGATCAGCGTTAACAGAGCCGAACCAATTCCGTTTTAAGTCTATGGCGCGTCAATCGGATGGATTCTTCTTAAAAGTCAGCTACCTTTTTCAGTAATAAATTGGAACATTACAAAAGATGAAGATGAGACTGGCTCACTAGTGAGTACATGGGAAATGACCAATCAACTTGTGAAGCAGCTGGAAATTATTGGAACGAAGCGAGTTGCTCTGTTCAAGAATTCACAAAAGATTAATAAAAATCTAATTGAAACGCCTCTGGCTCAAATAGCCTCCTCACGGGGGGTTCTTGTTTCTAGACCTCCTAATTGACTTGCCCGTTATCTGTCTGTAGGTTGATCAAATAAGGTCGAATAAATTCTTATAATACCATTTTAGGGACACGATTTGTGAGGATACACTTCAATTTCAACCTGTTTGTACCCCCATGCCCCTTAATTGCAGGGGGATAGGTCTAGGGTATGTTTCCCACTCGCATTCTTGAGTCGGTTCTGGAAAGTTGATTTTCTTTCAATAACTGTATACATTGACTTACGATGAATGTACAGTTGAAGTGGGTGCACTGTTGGGCGTTCAGTATATGATCGCCAAGATGGTCAACCAGGTCTTGCGCTTGGGAGATCAAACATGACGAACGAGAGCCAGCCACAGCTAGATGTGCCTCAGCTGGTCCGAGAGGCGAACGAGAGATGCCAGGATCACCTTTTGCCCACACCTCTTGAGCACTCTATGTATCTCAGCGATATAATCGAGGGTGAAGTTTGGTTAAAGTTGGATTCGATGCAGCGAACCTCCTCTTTCAAGTTTCGCGGTGCCATCAACAAGATCCTTTCGCTCACCGAAGCGGAACTGGACAGAGGCATTGTCTCAGCCTCTACGGGGAATTACGCCCTTGCCGTTGCCGAGGCCATGCGGATTCGAAATCGTCGCGCCACCATTTACGTGGCCAAGGATATCGAGCCATCACGTCTGGGGCTGCTGAGGTCTCATGGCTTGGATCTGGTCATTCATGGCGAAGTCGCTTGGGATGCGGAGAAGGAGGCCCGGCGAGTGGGGGATGAAGAAGGCAAGATCTATGTGTCGCCCTACAACGATCCCATCGTAGTTGGTGGTCAGGGCACCTGCGGCTATGAGATTTCGCAGCAACTTCCCGATCTGGACGCGGCCTTCTTAGCCTGTGGAGGAGGGGGATTGCTGACCGGCTCGGCGGGTTGGTTGAAGTCTCATAACTCCGATGTAGAAGCCTTTGGCGTCTCTCCAGCGAACTCCCCAGTCATGTATGAATCGATGCGCACCAACAAGATGGTCGAGATGGACACCCAGCCGACGCTGGCGGATACCTGCGCCGGCGGCATAGATCTGGACAGCATTACCCTGGATTTGTGTCGGCGTTATGTGGATGAGATTGTGTTGCTCACGGAAAAAGAGATCGAGGCATCCATCCGCCTGTTGTTCGAACAACATCGTCTGGTGACCGAAGGGTCAGGCGCGCTGAGCATTGGGGGTCTGCTAAAACGAAAAGAGCGATTCAAAGGTAAGAAAGTGGTCGCGGTTGTCTGTGGACGGAATGTTAATCTGAAAGTGTTCAAAAAGATCATCGCGTAGACCCAATGCCTGATTTAAAAGTCACCATTTTTTTCGAAGAGGAACCGGTTGAAAAACGCCTTCGAAGTCAAACTTCGGCTCGTCGAATTGCTAATTCCCAATTGGAATCGCGAATGCTCAGGTACAGTTAAATTGAATAACAAAACGCTCCAAGTCCAGGACGCAAGCGATGGGTAAACTTGCATTAATTTCTGAGGAGACGGTCCGGAAAATCGTGACTCGTCAGCTTGCTTTTGATGCAGTTCGCGCCGCATTCGAAGCCGTTGCAGTTCATCGCTCGCGGGTGTTCGATGTCGTCATTGGCACTGGCCTGCATAATGGTGAAGCATTTGCCATTAAGTCGGGTATTGACATTGAGAATGAAATGGTTGGCTTCAAGTGTGGCACATACTGGGCAGGCAATTTCGATAAGGGCCAGCCTGCTCATGGTTCGACGATCTTGCTGCTCGATCCGGAGACCGGATTCCCAAAAGCATTAGTGAACGCATCCTATCTAAACGGTTACAGGACTGCTGCCGCGAACGCGATTGCAGTCTCCAACCTGGCTCGTGCCGAAGCAGCGGTGCTGGGTGTCATCGGTGCCGGCCTTCAGGCCGAACAAGAAATTCGGGCAGTGGCCGAAGTCAGGGCGTTTTCCCAGATCAAAATTTCCACACGATCTGAGGCGAGAGCCAGCTGGATAGCTGATCGCTTGCAGGACGTTGACATCGATATCCGATTCACGAGTGCGGAAGATGCCGTGCGTGGCTCAGATGTTGTCATTACCGTTACGCCTTCGGAGTTACCACTTGTCCGGGACGAATGGATCAGAGAAGGAACTCATATTTCGGCTATGGGTGCTGATGACAAGGGCAAGCATGAACTCGATACGGCTATTTTGAAACGGTCGAGCCTGTTTGCCGATTACCCTCAACAATCCATCATTATCGGTGAATTTCAGCATGCCTATGATGATGGACTCATAAACTCGGCCGATGACATCTGTGCTTTGGGGTTGGTCACGCTTGGAAAATCACCCGGCAGAATTTCCGATTCCCAGATCACCGTCTTTGATAGCTCCGGAATTGCAATCCAGGATCTGATGGTAGCGGGTGCGATTTTCGAAGCGGCTCAAAAAATGAGTCAAGTCCAGTACATCGATTTTTAAGGAATACATCGATGATCACCAACCAAGATTATAGTATCGTAGATCCGGACTCGTTGGAAACGCCGGCCATGCTCCTCTTCCAGGATATGATGGACCACAATATTCGAAGTGTCTGCCAGGTGGTGGGCGGTGGCCAGAATCTGATAACCCATGTCAAAACACACAAATCGGAGGCGGTCGCGCGCAAACAGATCGAGGTTGGAATTGACGGATTCAAGTGCGCCACGTTGAAGGAACTGGCAATGGTGCTACAGGCCGGAGCACGCAAGGCGATACTCTCGTACCCTCAGGTCCAAAAGCGAAAGATCGAGCGTCTCTGCGACCTGACTTCGTCCTACCCAGACGCGTGGGTCGCCACCATCGTCAGTACCCCGTTTCACCTCGACGTGCTAGCTACCGTCGCCGCACGCCGAAAACAGACGTTGTGCGCGATGCTGGATCTGGATGCTGGCATGCACCGTACGGGGATTGGATTCGGCCCGGATGCTGCAAAGTTGTATCGGAAAATCGACGCAGACCAGTTTTTACATCCATCCGGATTTCACTTGTACGACGGACACGATAACTTTAGCGACGTGGTTCAACGCGAGGCAGCAGCGCAGGAAAACATCGATTCGCTTCAGGAATTTAAACAGCAGATCGAATCGGCAGGGATGCTTGTTCCGTGCGTGGTTGCCGGTGGCTCCTTTTCGTTCGTTTACTACGCACGCACAGAGGGCATGTACGGTTCACCGGGGACATTTATCTACTGGGATATTGGCTACAGTACGGCGATGCCCGATATGCCGTTTCGCTGGGCTGCCCTGATCCTGACCCAAGTGGTTGACCGGCATCCGGACGCGGGGACGATCACCACGGATTTGGGATCCAAGGGAATCAGTTCAGATCTTCCGGTTGAGGAAAGGGCTTACCTGCTTGACCAAGACAAGGCGCAATTTATACAGCAGAGCGAAGAGCACGGGGTATTCNGGATNCCGGGTAAACTACCTCGTGTGGGAGACTATTTNCTGGCGGTGCCGGGTCACATTTGTCCCACGACGATCCGCTACCCTGGCATCCACGTGATTNATACCGCTGGAGAGGNGATCGACTACTATTTGCACACGGCGCGCGATCGCNTTTAAAACGTTTGAAGCGATACAATGTCTGCCGACGATAAGAACAACAAGNGGTAATCCATGGCCGTATCGGATAGCGTGCAAGACGAAGGACTGGTACGTGTGATTGGCACCGGTGCCTTGGGATTGAGTGTCGTTAACATGGTGGTCGGGGCNGGCATTTTCGTGATGCCGGGACTCGTCGCCGCGGTGATTGGGCCGGCAGCGATACTTGCTTANCTGATCTGTTCGGTCACGGTTGCACTTGTCTTCCTGTGTTTCGCTGAGGTGGGCAGCCGTGTCTCGCGCAGCGGCGGTGCTTATGCCTACGTCGAGGAAGCATTNGGNCCATTTGTCGGATTTATCGCGTCGATCCTGTTCTGGTTCGGTTTCTCCGCNNTGGCGGACGCTGCGATCACGGTAATCATGGTNGATTCAATTGCCATCGTGGTTCCAATCNTGGGTGAGTCCATCCCGCGCGCAGTATTCATCATAGCATTGTTGACGTTCCTNGCTNCTGTGAACATTCGGGGCGTTAAAGCGGGAGTGCGTTTATACATATTCAACACGTTNGCCAAGCTGGTNCCGCTACTCTTACTGGTGGGCGCCGGGTTATTTGTGATTAACATCGANTACCTCGCCATTCCCGAGTGGCCTTCCGCTGCAAGCATCGGTGCGAGTACGATNCTATTATTTTATGCGTTTAACGGGGCCGAATCCGCGTTGAACGCTAGTGGCGAAATACAAAACCCTTCGAAGACCGTGCCGCTCGGANTACTGCTCGGCCTGGGCGGANTTCTTCTGCTCTACGTTGGCCTGCAAACAGTGGCGCAAGGCGTGCTCGGGCCCGAGCTTGCAAATGACACCGAAGCNCCTCTGGTGGCGGTTGCGACCGCCGTGTTCGGCGACTGGGGCGGAAAGATGCTGATCGCNGGCGTGGTCATTTCTNTCTACAGCAATCTCAGCGGTGACATGCTGGGGGGACCCAGGGTTGTATTCGCGTCATCGCTNGACAACAACCTGCCNAGGTTTCTTGGAAAAGTTCATCCGAAGTACAAGACGCCCCACATCGCGATTGTTTTTTTCGCTGTAGTCATTGGTGTGTTCGCGTTAAGTGGCACATTCAAGTACTTGGCCGTTGTGGCAACCGGCTCACTGCTGCTCGTCGACCTCGGAGTCATCCTTGCAGTGTTGCGTTTACGCCAGCGTGACGGATTGCCCAAAGACGGCGAGTTCAGGCTGCCATTCGGGCCAGTAATTCCCTTACTGAGTTGTGCCATTGTGGGCTGGCTACTACTGCAGGTGCCACTCAATGAAGCCGCCACCATCGTCACGTTGGTTGGCGCTTGTGCAGTAATCTATGCAATCCGTTCTGTCTTTCTCGGTGCCTGGAAAACAACAGCAAAATCGGTAGAACCTCATCCAAGAAAGGTAATCGAATAAACAATCACGGAAAGAAATTAGGGAGACAATAGGAATGAATGTCACACGACAAATTCAAATGCGGACACTCATCACGATGGCGAACGTTTTATTGCTTTTCGCCTGCTCCAAAGTCTCGAATAAAATTCCTGAGAATGGCAATGCAGAAAGCGGTTTTGATACTGCGTTAGCCTCTATTTCTCGCGACAACATACAGTCGTCAATAAACTACCTTGCGGCAGATGAACGCGAGGGTCGTATGACTGGCAGCCGGGGTTATAACGAGTCGGCTCAGTATGTAGCCAACAAGTTTGCCGCTATGGGATTGGAGCCTGGTGGAACGGAAGAATGGTTGCAGCAGGTTCCGTTCATCACGCGAATGCTTGACGTTGAAAATTCCGGTGTTACGTTGCACAAAAGCACTGGTGACGTGGACCTGGAGTGGGCAAAAGACCAGATCATCTACGCTGACCGGTTGCGCACAGAGAACCGAATTCGTGCTGAGGTGGTTTTCGCTGGCTTTGGCGTACATGCTCCCGAGCTTGGTTACTCGGACTTTGATGAAATCGACGTTAGCGGAAAAATTGTCGCAATGTTCTCAGGCGCGCCTGCCACGTTCCCTTCCACGGAACGTGCTCACTACTCATCCGGCAGGACCAAGGCTGCAGAATTGGTAAGGCGCGGCGCGATTGGCCAAATTGGGCTAATGAGTCGCCTAGCGGAAAGACTAGACCCATGGGAAAATTGGACGCAAAACCTGGGCACACAACCAGGCATGTCCTGGATTGACGAGAGTGGCGAGGTTGCCGACTTTCATCCGGAACTTCAGGGTGATGCAACGTTCAATCGACATTCAGCCGAGCAACTGTTCGAAGGCTCGTCACTGACTTTTGAAGAAGCGCTCGATGCGGCGGACGAAGCCCGACCCTTGTCTACGGCTCTGGACATTGAGGTTACGATGTACCGCAGGGCGGAACATGAGCGCATCACCAGTCCGAATGTTGTTGGCATTTTGCGCGGCCGTGATCCGGAACTGACAAACGAGTATGTCGTCTATTCGACTCACCTCGATCACCTGGGAACCGGCGTACCGGTCGATGGTGACAGTATATATAATGGCCTGTACGACAACGCACTCGGGGTAGCGGTGACCATTGAAATAGCTCGCACCTTTGCCTCCTTGTCGGTGCCACCTCGCCGATCGATAGTGTTCGTCGCTGTTACCGGCGAGGAAGAAAAATTGGCTGGTTCAGACTATTTCGCGCACTATCCAACCGTACCATCGTCCGCCATCGTTGCGAACGTGAATATCGACATGCCGATGTTCCTTTTTCCAATGAATACAGTCACAGGTTATGGCGCCGAGCACTCATCTTTAGAAGGTCTCACTACGGAAGAGGCTCGAAAGGAGGGCTTCGAGTATATCCTCGATCCTTTTCCCGACCAGGTCTATTTCATACGTAGCGATCAATATTCCTTTGTAAGACAGGGGATCCCTTCTGTATACCTGGCAGAGGGAATAGGCTCCTCTGATCCTGCCGTGGACGGTCGCGCGGTACTCGACGCTTTTTTTGCAGAGCACTACCATCAGCCTTCGGATGATCTGTCTCAACCGATTGAATGGGAGACAGCGCTGAGGTTCTCACGTGCCGGTGCACGTATTGGTTACCGGATAGCGATGGAAGATCAGCGTCCTACCTGGAACGAGGGCGACTTCTTTGGTGAAAAGTTTGGCCATTGACCATAAACGGACGTTTGGTCAACGAGTATTCAAACAAGATAGAAATGCGAAACAACCTGGGAAATGACGGGGGACGGTCAGGATAAAAGAATCACCCAGATCCTTACAGGCCCTTTTTCATTTTTTTGATAATCACTTTTTTCTGCTTTTTTCCATCTTCATTATTTTCATCAATCCACATTTCCATTTCATCAGAACCACCTTCGAATTTTCCGTGACCTGTGGTGATAACATGTACCTCACCGTCCTCTGAAACCCACTTAATTCCCTCACCCGTTTCTTCAAAGTTAGAGACATCCACAGGTTTTCCATTCACCATTACATTGAGGGTAGTATCACCATCAATCACTTCTTTTTCCACTGTTACATCCATGGTTTTCCCAAAAGCAGCTGAAGTGTGATCTCCCTCATGTGCACCGATAAAAATGTGCTCATCATCATCTTCCAGGTGCATATTACTGAAAAGAATCAACCCTGCAGCCACAACGGCTAGGGCAAGGTATTTCCAGAGCATATCCAGTTTCTCTTTTGTGGTCATGGTATTCTCCTTTTTCAACTAATTGAACAGATACTGAATTTTCATAAAGTACTGACGGTCCGTGAGCATCCCATTTTGGATATTATCAAAAGCCAGACCATCTACATTCTGGTTTGAGGTAGAACCGATATAAAAGATGGTAAATGGGCTGGGTTGATAAGTTAAGAGCGGTTGGATCTGAAAGCCTTTGCTGAAGTCATTGTACTGCGTCAGTACCTTGAATCCCAAAGATTTAGTGTGTTGATAACTGGCCCTCAGCGTAGTGATATAACCTGAAAAATAATCCGTCTCTATATCCATTGTGGTCATTTTCTGAGAATCATATGAAAGGCCAACATTCAATCGGTCTGAAGCCTGCATCCTGATCCAAAATCCAAGTGTGGCGAGGCGCCCTTCTTCAGGAACCTCTAGAAATCGGACCGCGGCCACATGGCGGCCAATATTGGTCCCAAACTGATATCGTTCACTAAACTGACTGTTCAGGTTGATCCTAATATCATAAGTACCGTTAAGTTCTGTGTCCTTAAATCGGTACTGCATGCGCCGGACATAATTTACATTCAGGCGGGTCTGTCTGGGCATAGCCAGATTGCTGAATAAAGCTATATACTTTGCTTTTTGAACCCCATCGAAATTGTGTTCGATACCGGCGTGAACTCCGCCAAGGACCTGGCTGAAAAAATTATTCGGGAAATAAATCCATAAACTTTGCCCATAAATCCGCCGATGGTTGGAATTTGTAACAAAACCGTTTTCCGCACGAAAGGCAGGTGTTCTATGGTCATATCCAACTTCCATTCGCCAGTGTTCTGTATTTCGGTCAAATTCAAGTTCCAACGCATTCCCTGAAAAAGATTCACCATCAAAAGTGAAAGTGTGATCATCACCAAAGGTGGCTGAACTGACCAATAGTGAATCATCAGGCTCCTGCGTATGGCTGAAAACAGATTGAAATTCCACTTGGTATCTATCGTTAAAACGGTAACGGGTGTCAAAACCCACCACTGATCCGCTGCCCTGATTGTCCACCATTCGCCTGTCGGTAGCGATGAGCCCCAAAAAGCTACCCTCATTCAAAGACCGTTTATACCTGAATATATTGGAAAAGCTTTTACTGCCCATACTCGTAAAACTCTGTTCTTCCCCCGGTACAATGTATGGGGAATCTTCATCTAATGCAGAAAGCAGTACCCAACTGTCCTTTTGGCCCCGATTAATTATCCGGCCTACCCCAGTAGGATTATTGATTGAGCGTGTATAAACAACACTAACCGGAGTATCGGTCAGATCAGCACCCTCATTAAAAAATGGTCGCTTTTCCGGATAATTCAGTGCAAAAGTGGTATTCACATCAATCTGTTCCTCATCTGCCTCCACCTGGCTGAAATCCGGATTGATTGCAATTTCTGCCACACGGTCTGAGCTGAGACTGTACTTTATACCCATTGATACTTCCCCCTCAGAAGACCCTTTATTGAGGGCATTATTCTCGTCCAGTTCTGAAGCCTGCGAGCCCACCAGTGTAGGGAGGAATTCCAGTTTACCTTTCTGGTCAATTCCCTGGATTCCCTTGAGTGTCCCTAATTGGCACAGCCAGCATTGATTGGAACGGTCAAATCCACCCCAGACAACCATATGTCGGGCATCTCGGGGAAAGCTCCGGAAAAAAGTCACTTTCCACTCCTGGATTTTCTTTTTGGGAAACGACAGGCTGGAAAAAGGGATGGCCATTTCAACCTGGAACCCATTATCCGTAATTTTGCCAGCTGATTCATAAATAATGTCGTAGCTATCATCATCATTATCATCTCCCTGGTTCAAGGCATCCATCTGTACCCCTAGGGGGTTGGACCCTACCATAACAGCGGCATTTGCGTCCCCATAAGCATCAATAATAATGGCAACAAAGTCGTCCCGCCAAGCCTGATCCCGTTTCTGTAAAGTCGCACGGATATCATCCGGGTCAGAATATGCCATGAAAGCAACATAGAGATTATCCTTATCATAAGTGACCTTCACTTCTGTTGGGTCTGGTGGATCCTCATTATCGCCGGGCTGAATTTCAAGGAAAAAGTCTGTACTTGCGGCATCGGCCCAACCCACATCGTCTAAGTCTGCATCAACAATTATGGAGCCAGTTGCCCGGGTAATTTCAAATATTCTATTTTTGAGATCATCAGAAACCACATCATATGATTTTGGACCAGCAACAAGGAAACTAAGCGAAAGTGTCAGAGAAACGGTCCTTTTAGAGAAATACATTATGGTTACCTTTAATTAATTGGTTAAACATTCATCCCTTTTTTTGACACCACAATTCAGCAAAGGTTGTCATTGGTTATTTCCTTCGGTCAATATTTTCAGGAAGTTTATTATATGGGTCTTCTTCACCTTGTCGTAGTCAAATTGTTCAATCGCTTTGCCGCCAAACAGCTCCATCTGGATATAAAACATCAGGGGAGCATAATAGAACAGTCTGGCCTGGATTCCTGAATCGACGGATCGGTCAAACTCCCAGTGCTGTTTGCCGTATTCGATTCTGTTCTCTATAAAACTCCAGACTTCATCTTGTAAGTTTTTGTAGTTCCAACGAGAAACCGGGTGTTTCTTCAAAGAAACCTGAACAATTAATGAAACATTTCTATTTCTATGAACTGAACTATCGAATGTGAAATCCAATATTTTGTGAAGGGCTTCCTTAAACTCTCCAAGTTCTGTTATTTCTTCAGTTGGAAAATTAAGAGGTCTGCTTTGCACATAGTCCTTTATTACCGATTCGATAATGTCTGCCTTGGAATCAAAATATTTGAACATGGTGGCCTCGGATGCTCCAATTGCATTGGCAATATCCTTGGTTCTTATAGAGTCCATTGAACCATTAAGAGCAATGAGATTAAGAGTTTTTTTCTTTATCTGATCTATTCTATAGTCTCTTTTCATTTTTCTCCTCCGGAAGTGATATAGAAAGTAAGTACTTACTTACATTTATACAATGATTGTTCACAAAAGTTTCAATCAATTTTTTCGAGTAGCCCTTTATTAGTGTACCGCTCTCATATTCCCCTCCTGATTGACTTTACCACTATCTCTCCTTAGTTTGCCTCCAGAGAAGTAGTTTCCCCATTATGATTCCACATCAGATTTTTCAACCACTTTCCCAATCTCAACCTGGTAAATGACGGGGGTACGGTCGGGATGAAAGAAGCACCCACATCGTAATATAATTTTTTTGGTATTTAGGTGGGGCTCATAACCCGATGGGCGGAGGTGGAGGTTCGAACCCGATCGAC
>PBTS01000037.1:0-46468 GCA_002729175.1 Fidelibacterota bacterium | reverse complement strand
ACCAATTGCTATGGAGAAGGAATTACGTTTTGCCATACGTGAAGGTGGTCGTACGGTTGGTGCTGGTGTTGTGACTGACATTGTGGAGTAGATAGGTGGCGGCACAGACACTCAGAATCAGACTTAAAGCCTACGATCACAGACTGATCGATAAGTCCACGGAGAAGATCGTGAAAACGGTCAAGCAAACCGGGGCGGTTTTGTCCGGTCCTATCCCTTTGCCAACCAAGAGAACCATTTATACAGTTCTCCGCTCGCCTCATGTCAATAAGAAATCGAGAGAACAGTTTCAGACAAAGACGCATAAGCGACTGATCGAAATACTTAACGCATCACCAAAAACGGTTGATGCACTCATGAAGCTTGATCTTTCAGCTGGTGTAGATATCGAAATCAAGGCATAACTGTGACAGGATTGATTGGAAAAAAAATCGGAATGACGCGCTTGTTCAGCCATGATGGGGAAAGCCAGACTGTCACCGTTCTTCAGGTCGGACCTTGTGTGGTGACTCAGATCAAGACCGAAGGAAAAGACGGTTACGCGGCGATACAGGTCGGTTTTGGCGAAAAAAGTGAAAAGCAGACAAACCGTCCGGCTGAAGGTCATTTTAAGAAATCGGATGTCTCTGCGAAAAAGCATTTGATAGAATTCCCTATGGGCCGTGGGAAAATGCCAGAGCTCGGTGATGAGGTAACAGTTTCGATTTTTGGGGAAGGTGATTTAGTAACAGTCAAGGGCGTGTCAAAAGGTAAAGGTTTTACAGGTGTTGTTAAACGCTACGGTTTTGCTGGGGGTAGGAAAACTCACGGTCAGTCGGATCGGCTTAGAGCGCCCGGCTCTATCGGCCAAGCGTCTGACCCTTCTCGGGTTTGGCCGGGAACAAAAATGGCTGGTCAACATGGGAATCGCACCGCTGTGATGAAGAATCTAGAAGTGATGAAGGTTGATTCTGAAAATCACCATCTCTTTTTAAAAGGCGCGGTACCTGGAGCAAAGAACGGAATTGTAGTGGTGACGAAATAAGATGGATTTACCTGTACACAATTTTGAAGGCGAAGTGATTTCAAAGGTGAGAGTGGAAGACTCAGTTTTCAAGATTGAGCCGAATGCCGACGTAGTGTATCGAGCGGTAATGTCCGAAATGACCAATTCGCGGCAGGGGACACATTCGACTAAAACGCGGTCTGAAGTTCGNGGAGGGGGGAGAAAACCGTGGAGGCAAAAGGGTCGAGGNGTTGCCCGNGCAGGATCTATCCGCTCTCCGATTTGGAAAGGTGGAGGCGTAACTCACGGTCCCAAACCGAAGGATTATAAATACAAACTTCCNAAGAAAATGAGGANGTTAGCACGTCGNAGNGTTCTCTCTCAACGGGCTGGTGATAAAGAGATAATGGTAGTGGAAGAGGTTTNGCTGGCATCACCCAAAACAAAAGATTTTNCTCACATTTTGANCAAGCTGGGAATAGTAGGGAAAAAAATCACTTTTTTNCCTGTAACNAGCAATAAGAATGTTGTGCTTTCNGCCAGAAACCTNNCCAATGTAACTGTTATTGAGGCTANCAACGCATCGACCTATGATCTGCTTGATGCGGANGTTCTGCTTTTNGAAAAAGAGGGGCTGAAGAAACTCAATGACCTATTGACAGTGAATTAGCATGTATAAGAATAGACACACTTTGTTTCGCCCTATTCTCACTGAGAAAATGAATCAACTTGAGGATTCTCAGAATATGTATGCTTTTCAAGTTGATCCACACGCAAANAAGATTGAGATAAAGCGGGCTGTGGAGGAGAAGTTTGATGTGAAAGTAAAAAAGGTACGCACAATGAACTTCCNTGGGAAAAGTAAGCAAATGACTGTCCGGAGCGGCGGCCGTGNTATCAAGACTTCAGGCAAGAGGTCAAGCTGGAAAAAGGCCGTTGTNACCCTGGATGAAGGTTTCTCCATTGATCTTTACGGTACAGGAGTTGAAAGCTAACAATGCCTGTTAAAACAGTTAAACCAACCACTCCCGGCCAACGACAAAAGTCTGTATCGACTTTTGAGGAGATTACCAAAAGTAAACCGGAGAAAAGNCTTGTNCGGCCACTAAAAAAGAGTGGAGGTCGCAACAATAAAGGACGTATCACAAGCCGACGNCGCGGCGGCGGACATAAACGTCAGTACCGTATCATCGATTTTAAACGAAATAAATTTGATATTCCTGCAAAAGTTGTAGCCATCGAGTATGATCCAAACCGTTCTGCCCGTATTGCCCTNTTACACTATANTGATGGAGAGAAACGTTACATCTTNTCACCATATGGAATTAAAGTCGGAGATAAGGTTNTTTCATCGCAGAAAAAAGCGCCCCTGAAGATTGGTAACTGTTTACCTCTTTCAAAAATTCCGTCAGGGCTTTTTGTTCATAATGTTGAGCTTGTACCTGGCAANGGTGCACAGATGGTCCGCAGTGCCGGTGCNGGTGCACAAGTGCTAGCAAAAGACGCTGGTATGGTTACTTTGAAACTCCCGTCGGGAGAAGTGAGAATGGTAGACGAAAAATGTATGGTCACCATCGGGGAAGTGGGTAACAAAAGTCATGAGACTGTGAAGATCGGTAAAGCGGGCCGATCAAGATGGCTTGGNAGGCGACCGAAAGTTCGTGGCGTAGCCATGAATCCNGTTGATCACCCCATGGGCGGCGGTGAAGGTAAATCATCGGGTGGACGCCATCCTACCACGCCNTGGGGCAAACCGACAAAAGGTTACAAAACCCGGAAGAAGAATAAGACATCTAACCGTTACATTACGAAAAGGAGAAAATAATCCGTGCCCCGCTCNGTAAAAAAAGGTCCATTCATTGATGAGAAGTTGCTAAAGAAAATTTCACAGATGGAGAAGAGCGGTAAAAAGAAGGTCATAAAAACTTGGTCTAGGCGTTCCGTTATCNCTCCAGAGTTCGTTGGATACACATTGGCTATTCACAATGGGAAACAGTTTATNCCGGTATTTATTTCCGAGAATATGGTTGGTCACAAATTAGGAGAATTTTCTCCGACACGNATATTTAGAGTGCACTCAGGTGACAGAAAATAGTAGAGATGCAAGCAGTAGCTAAATCGAGGTTTGTTCGCCANTCGGCNAAAAAAGTGAGAANAACACTTGANCAAATTCGTGGNCGCGATGTTGAGACGGCACTNAACCTTCTTCATTTTTCGCCTCAGAANGCATCAGGAGTGATTGAGAAGACTATACACTCAGCTGTTTCCAANTTTCTTCAGTCTGAAGAGACAGCGAATACGGATGCAGAAGATTTGTTTGTNAAGGAAGNTTTTGTTGATGAAGGACCGACCGTGCGGAGATNTCGTCCNGCCTCCATGGGCAGGGCATCACGAATCAGACGGCGCTCCAGCCATCTGACTGTTGTTGTAGCAGAGAAAGATTAAAGGAGAAACTTTGGGACAGAAAACACATCCGACGGGATTTAGACTGGGTATTAACAAACCGTGGTCTTCCAACTGGTTTGGCGGAAAAAATTATTCCAGCTACGTCTCTGAGGACATTATGCTCAGGCGTTANGTGAATCAGCGTCTTCCTAATGCTGGCATATCTCGTGTAGACATTGAGCGGACTTCTAAGAAGCTCACCGTGACNATCAATACTTCNCGGCCNGGAATTGTCATCGGNANGGGTGGTAAGGATGTAGACAAACTTCGNGAAGAGATTAAACAGCTTTCCACAANAGTCANNCCTGAAACGGGTGAAAAGTACACNATGGATNCNCANGTGAACGTCTCGGAAATTAAAAGGCCTGAAATGGATGCAAAACTGGTGGGCGAAAATATTGCTCAGCAGCTTATTAAGAAAATCAGTTATCGCCGTGCTGTAAAAAAAGCGATTCAATCTACCATTCGAATGGGAGCAGACGGTATCAGGATTCGTGTGGCAGGTCGTCTTGGCGGTGCCGATATTGCTCGTCAAGAGACATTCCGTGAAGGCCGAGTTCCGCTCCAGACACTGAGATCGGACATTGATTTTGCTATTACTGAAGCACGAACCACATACGGAATCATTGGTGTTAAGGTCTGGATTTGTAACGGGGAGGTGGCGACCTAATGCCTCTGGAGCCGAAAAAAGTTAAGTGGCGTAGACAGCATCGTGGTCGCCGGCGAGGGATGGCCACCAAGGGTAGTCATGTAGCATTCGGTAGTTTTGGCTTGAAGGCTGTGGAGCCCGGTTGGGTAACTGCAAAACAAATCGAATCAGCCCGTGTAGCAATCATTCGGCAGATCAGAAAGCATGGTCGCATGTGGATCAGGATTTTCCCTGATAAGCCCATTACCAAGAAACCCGCCGAAGTGAGAATGGGTAAAGGCAAAGGAGCTCCAGACCAGTGGGTGGCGGTGGTGAAGCCCGGAAGAATTCTTTTTGAAGTGGAAGGTGTTGATAAGGATTTAGCAGCAGAGGCGTTCCGTATTGCCGGACACAAGTTATCCGTTAGAACAAAATTGTCTGAGCGAAGAGAATTTACTGGTTGATCCAGATTTATAAGGTATGAAGAGAGAAGAATTGAAAGAATTATCAATTGATGAGCTAAAATCTCGCTTGATAGATGTCCAGCAAGAGTTGGAGGAACTGAAGTTTCAAAAGGCGCTCCAGCAACTAGAGAACCCACTCCAGCTACGTTATTTGCGAAAAGAGATTGCTCAGATAAAAACAGTGCTTAATGAATTTGAACTTGGTATCAGACAGGCGGAAGCATAACGATCATGGTTGAAAGAGGACAAAAACAGATTCTTGCTGGGGTGGTGGTGAGCGACCGTATGGAAAAAACTGTTCGTGTGGAAGTGAAGCGACGGGTTCTTCATCCTGTGTACAAGAAGTATATTATAAAAAAGAAGAAATACAGTGCTGACACGGGCCAACATGAATGCAATAATGGTGACAAAGTGAAGATTCTGTCCGTACGCCCCATGAGTAAAACAAAGCGGTGGCGGGTGACGGAGATAGTTGAAAAAGGCAGAACCCGCTAAAGTTCATTTGCACAAAATAAAGAAGATTCATGATTCAGTCAGAAACAAGATTAAAAGTTGCAGACAACACAGGTGCGAAAGAAGTACTCTGTTTCAAAGTGTTAGGCGGATCCAAGCGGAAGTACGCCTCTATCGGTGACATTATTGTTGTTTCCGTTAAGCAGGCAATCCCCGGTGGTATGGTGAAGAAGGGTGAAAAGTCTCGTGCTGTGATTGTGAGAACTCGAAAAGAGGTTGGTCGTAAAGATGGCACCTATGTTAGGTTTGATGATAATGCGGCCGTTTTACTCACAGACTCAGGTGAACCCCGGGGGACAAGAATTTTCGGGCCTGTAGCCCGAGAACTTCGCGAAAAAGGTTTTATGCGGATCATTTCCATGGCGCCGGAGGTGATATAGTGAGAATTCGAACAGGTGACACGGTTGAAGTGATTTCCGGTGATGACCGGGGAAAACAGGGTAAAGTGCTCAGTGTGAATCCCAAGTCTCAGCGACTGATTATTGAGGGAATCAACTTTATGAAACGCCATTCGAAGCCGACCCAACAGAATCAGCAAGGGGGCATAATTGAAAGAGAAGCGTCTGTTCAAGCCTCCAATGTGATGCTGGTTGTTTCAGGCAGTAGGACCCGCGTTGGTCATCGTTTACTGGACACTGGTAGAAAGATTAGAGTCGCCCGTAAGACAGGCGAAGATATCGATTCTTAGGAGAGCTGTTGGCCGAAACAAAGAAAAAAGTGATTGCACAAAAAGCAAAACCAAAACCGAAGGTAAAGTCCAAAGCGAAGCCATCGGCTAAGCCCAAGGGCAACGCAAAAAATACGACTGATATGAATGGTTATCTTCCCAACCTGATCACCCTTTTCAAGGATAATATCTCTCCAGCACTTCAGAAACAGCTTGGGTTAAAAAATCCATATCAGGTGCCTAGGATCCAAAAAATCTCTTTGAATATCGGTATCGGCAATGCTCGTGAAGAAAAGAACGCGTTGGAACATGCCATTAACGATCTCACAACAATTACCGGTCAGAAGGCTGTGGTAACTAAAGCCAAGAAAGCCATCTCCAATTTCAAGCTTCGGGTGGGGGATCCGGTTGGGACAAGAGTAACACTCCGCCGCCAGCGCATGTATGAATTTTTAGAGCGACTTATAAGCATTGCTCTACCTCGTGTAAGAGACTTTACTGGTCTTTCCGTAAAATCTTTTGATGGCCGTGGTAATTACAGCTTTGGTATCCTGGAACAGATTGTGTTTCCGGAAATTGATTACGATAAGATTGACAAAATACGGGGACTGGACATCACTATCACCACCAGTGCCAAGACAGATGAGGGGGCATACCTTCTTCTGAAATCCCTCGGTTTTCCGTTCAGGCTAGATAATCGCTTTGAGCGAGCAACCAGGCCCGCCGAAGAGGCAGCTGATTTAGAAGAGGTTAATTAATGGCTAAAAAATCACTCATATTCAAGGCAAACAAAAAGCCGAAGTTCCAAGTTCGCAAGTATCACAGATGTGCAAAATGTGGTAGGTCCCGCGCTTTCCTAAGAAAGTTTGGTCTCTGTCGTCTTTGCTTCCGGGAACTTGCTTTAAAGGGAGAAATCCCTGGCGTCACGAAGGCCAGCTGGTAGTAAGGAGAGAAAACAAAAAGTGAGTATGACAGATCCAGTCGCCGATTTGCTGACAAGAGTTCGCAACGGCTTGCATATGGGCAAGCGGTGGGTGGACGTCCCTTCTTCAAATCTTAAGAAACGTATCCTCTATATTCTTAGGGAAGAACATTACATCAAGGACTTTATTGTTATTAATCACCCAGTCAAGAAGGAATTGCGCGTTTTCCTTAAGTACGACAGGAATGGTGAACCTGTTATCCAGCATATTGCAAGAGAGAGCAAGCCTGGTCGCCGTGTTTATGTGGGGGTAGGAGAAATTCCAAGAATTCTCGATGGTCTCGGCGTTGCCATATTAACCACGTCAAAAGGCGTGATTTCAAACAAAGTTGCAAAAAAACTGAATATTGGTGGTGAACTAATTTGCAGTGTCTGGTAAAGATATGTCAAGAATAGGAAAACAACCAATTTCAGTTCCTGAAGGGGTTAAGGTGTCTCAGGATGCTAGGCTTGTATCTGTCTCGGGACCAAAAGGAAACCTGAGCTTTGAAGTTCATCCGGATATGGAAGTAAAAAAGGAAAACAGTCATCTTCTGGTGGAGCGTCCCAGTGATAACAAAGCACACCGCTCGCTTCATGGAACTACCAGAGCTATAATCTCCAATATGGTGCAAGGCGTTACTGAAGGGTTCACCAAAGAATTAGAGATTAATGGTGTTGGCTATACGGCAAATCTCGAAGGTAAAAGGTTGAAGCTGACGCTCGGTTTTTCTCACGATATCTATTTTGAACCACCAGAGGGGATTGAGATTAAGGCTGCAAAAAATTCCATATCTGTCTCCGGAATAAATAAAGAACTTGTTGGAGAGGTTGCTGCCAAAATCAGATCATTTCGCCCACCTGAACCTTACAAAGGCAAGGGAATCCGCTATGTAGGAGAATATGTCCGGATCAAAAAGGGTAAGACAGTGGGTGAATAAGCCATGAAAGAGCAGTTACAAAAGGCAGAACGGAGAGAGCGAAGACGGCGCAGGAGTAAACGCCACGCCTTCGGCACAGAAGCAAGGCCTCGGCTTGTGGTTTACCGTAGCTTATCACATATTTACGGTCAACTGGTGGACGATGTTTCTGGTAAAACACTTGTGACGGCTTCATCAAGTGAGAAAGCTATCGCTCCAAAGTCTAAAAAGCCTGTGACTAAAACTGAGCTAAGCTTCATGGTGGGCAAGGAGCTGGCGGCAAGAGCGAAAAAGAAAAAAATCTCTAAAGTTGTTTTTGATCGGAACGGGTTCCTCTATCACGGCCGTGTAAAGGCTTTTGCAGACGGTGCCCGCGAAGGAGGACTTAAGTTTTGAGCAGCATCAACCCGACTGAACTGGAACTGAACGAAGAAACTGTTATCAAGATTAACAGAGTGGCCAAAGTAGTGGCGGGAGGCCGTCGTTTTCGCTTTAGTTCTCTTGCAGCCATTGGTGACGGAAAAGGCCATGTGGGGTTAGGTTACGGAAAGGCGAACGAGGTGATATCAGCCATTTCCAAATCGAAAGAAAACGCCAAGAAAAACATGTTTCGTGTTCCAGTTATCAATGGGACAATCCCCCATAAAATCGAAGGAAAATTTGGTGCAGCTAAAGTTATGCTTAAACCGGCATCACCTGGAACGGGTATTATCGCTGGTGGCGCTGTGCGGGCACTTATTGAGCAAGCTGGAATTACTGATGTGCTCACCAAACGATACGGTTCTACAAACATAAATAATATTGTCAGAGCTGTAGAGGTGGCACTGAGAAATTTGCAAGATCCTGTATCTGTCGCCAACAGGCGTGGAATAACAATTGGTGAGGTGTTCAGTTAAATATTAATCATGGCTAAAAAATCACCGAAATCTTTGCAAATAACTCAGATTAAGAGCGCAATAGGTTACAGTCAAAAGGCAAAAAAAACATTGCGTGCACTTGGTCTTCGCAAAATGCATCAGTCTGTTGTTCATACTGATACGCCGGTAATCAGAGGTATGGTAAATAAGATAAGTTTTCTTTTGAAAGTGGATGAAGCGCTATGAAGTTGAGTGATCTGAAAGCTCCTGAGGGTCTCAGCAAAGCACGGAAACGGCTTGGACGGGGGGATGCTTCCGGTACGGGAGGAACAGCCGGTCGGGGCCATAAGGGTTATCACTCTCGTTCAGGCAGTAAGCGGAGAACGTGGTTTGAAGGAGGTCAGATGCCTCTTCAGAGGAGAGTGCCCAAGCGCGGCTTCACCAATGCCAGATTTAAGAATGAGTATCAAAATGTCAGCCTTTCGGCTATCTCTAAACTTGATGATGAGAAAGTTGATGTTGCCACCATGCTTGAAAAGGGTGTTATCAAATCTGCTGCCAAACCTGTGAAAGTTCTTGCCAATGGTGACATTGAGAGAGCTGTGGAAGTTTATGCCCATGCATTCAGCGCAACAGCGGCTGAGAAGATTGAAAAAGCAGGTGGGAAAGCGATTGTAGGATGATCGATAAATTCAGAAATATCTTTGCCATCCCCGAGCTAAGACAGCGCATTTTTTTCACTCTTTCGTTGCTGGTTGTAGTTCGGATTGGTGCACATATTCCTGTGCCAGGTATTAACACGGAAGCGCTCGGTGCTGCCGTTCAAAATTTCCAGAACACCCTTTTTGGACTGTACGATCTTTTCGCTGGGGGTGCTTTTCAGAAGGCGACCATTTTTGCTCTGGGTATAATGCCTTACATATCAGCATCTATTATTCTTCAGCTCATGGGTGTCGTAGTGCCCTACTTTCAGCGTTTACAAAAGGAGGGGGATGAAGGGAGAAAGAAAATAACCCAGATTACCCGTTACGGTACGGTTCTCATAGCATCTTTACAGGCGTACAGCATTGCACTTTTCCTTGAGAATTTGACGTCTACGGCGGGTGGTTTTCAGATGACGGTCGTGCCCGAACCGGGGCTCAGCTTCAGGCTTTTGACAATGATTACACTTGTGACGGGTGTCATTTTTATCATGTGGCTTGGAGAACAGATTACGGAGCGAGGCATTGGTAACGGTATTTCACTGATTATTATGATAGGCATTGTTTCAAGGCTGCCTAACGTTATTGTCAGCGAAGTATCTCTTATTCAAGAAGAAGTGAGAGGGCCCCTGACAGAAGTTGTTTTGCTGGGTATCATGTTTATTATTGTGGCATTTGTTGTTCTCTTAACTCAAGGGACACGGAAAATTCCTGTTCAATACGCGAAACGTATTGTAGGCCGCAAAGTTTATGGTGGGCAGTCTACACACATTCCTTTGCGGGTAAACACTGCAGGTGTTATGCCAATCATTTTTGCTCAATCTATCATGTTTCTTCCCAATACTATTGCAATGTTTTTTCAGGGTAGTGAATTCATGCAGGGCATTATGCGAGTTTTTTCTCCCCAGCACTGGTTCTACTGGATGGTGTTCGGACTGACCATCATTTTCTTTACCTACTTTTATACCGCTATTGCTTTCAATCCGCAGGAAGTGGCTGAAAACATGAAGAAGCACGGCGGATTCATCCCCGGCGTCAGACCTGGAAAGAAAACATCAGAATTCATCGATAACATCCTGAGTAAGGTGACGTTACCAGGATCTGTATTTCTCGCTTTTGTTGCTATTTTCCCCTTCATTCTGATGAATACTATGGATGTGGGCTATGATCTCGCGTCGTTTTTCGGTGGCACCGGTCTGCTCATTATCGTTGGTGTTGCTCTGGATACTCTGCAGCAAGTTGAATCTCACCTTTTGATGCGGCACTATGACGGTTTCCTTAAAAAAGGGCGTATTCGCGGCCGGAGGCGTGCTTAAGATGGTAAACATTCGAAGTGAAAGAGAAATCGGAAAAATCAGAGAGAGCAGTCGGATCGTTCATGAAACACTTTCTGCCCTTTCGGAAAAGATTGTTTTAGGCGCAACTGGAAAGGAACTAGATCAGTTTGCTGAAACCTTTATCCGGGGTCAAGGTGGGGAGCCTGCCTTCAAGGGATATATGGGTTACCCGTCCACTCTTTGCATTTCAATCAATGATGAAGTGGTTCACGGTATTCCCGATGCTCGAAAATTGCAGAATAGTGATATTGTCAGTATCGATTGTGGCGTTTTGAAGGATGATTATTATGGAGATAGCGCCCGGACATACGCTGTGGGTGATGTGGCTTCAGATGTGCGAGATTTGATGAGGATAACAGAAGAAGCTCTCTACATCGGTGTGGAAAAAGCAATCCTTGGGAATCACGTATCAGATATAGGTCACGCAATTCAGTCTCACGTGGAGGAACATGGCTTTTCAGTTGTGAGAGAATTGGTCGGTCACGGCATTGGCAGGGAGCTCCATGAAGATCCGCAGATCCCTAACTATGGGTCTCCCGGTCAAGGCGTGGAACTGAAGGAAGGGATGTGCATTGCCATAGAACCGATGGTGAACCTCGGTGATAAGGAAATCTTTACGAAAGATGACAGCTGGACAATCTGCACCAGAGACGGTAAGCCATCAGCACATTTTGAACATACAGTTTTGGTGGGGAAATTTGGTGCCCAGATTTTGAGTAATGGAGTTTCTGAGATAGCAGCTGACTACGCAGTTGCCTAAAGTGTGATATGAAAGTAAGAGCATCGGTCAGAAAAATATGTGACAAGTGCAAAATCATTCGTCGGAAGGGTGTTGTTAGAGTGATTTGCGCAAACCCGAAACATAAGCAAAGGCAAGGTTAATTATGGCCCGTATAGCTGGTGTTGATTTACCTAGGGACAAGAAAGTAGAATTTTCACTCTGCTATATTTACGGCATTGGGCGGACTTCCGCGCAGAAAGTGCTAGCTGAATCCGGCGTTGATGGCAATATCCGTGTAAAAGATTTGACGGAGGATCAGGTGTCAGCCATTCGTGGAGCGGTGGGGGACATGAAGGTGGAAGGTGAAATGAGGACCGAGAACACCATGAATATTAAGCGTCTCATAGATATTGGCTCATATAAGGGTTACCGTCACCGCCGCGGTCTTCCTGTAAATGGTCAGAGAACAAAAACAAATGCACGTACCCGAAAAGGGAAGAAGCGGACTGTTGGTCTCGGTAAGAAAACAGCAGTCGGCAAGAAAGGATAATAGAGGAAATTTATGGCAAAGCCGAAACGTAAGAAGAAGAAAGTTCTCACTTCAGATGAGGGTGTTGCTCATATCAAGGCGACATTCAATAATACAATCATTACACTCACTGATTTGCATGGCAATGTGGTTGCCTGGGCCAGTGCCGGTGCTATGGGGTTCAAAGGGTCCCGAAAAAGCACATCCTTTGCTGCCGGTCAGGCCGCCGAGAAGGCTGCCAATATAGCGCTCGATATTGGATTGAAACGAGTGAGAGTTGAGGTTAAAGGTCCGGGATCCGGCCGTGAGTCGGCCATCAGATCACTTGCTGTTGTTGGTCTGGAGATAACCGCAATTAAGGATGTGACTCCCATCCCTCATAATGGATGTCGCCCGCCCAAGAGGCGCAGGGTATAGGAGAAGCGAAGTAATGGCACGTTATATTGGACCAAAAGCAAAGATTGCCCGGAAGTTTGGCGAAAACATATTCGGCAATGCCAAGATTACCAAAATCCTTGAGCGTAAGAATTATGCTCCAGGCCAGCATGGACAAAGCCGCCGACGCCGGCCTTCCAATTATGGTCTTCAGCTAAAGGAGAAGCAGAAAATCAAACATATGTACGGCTTACTTGAGCGGCAGTTCAGAAAGTTTTTTCAAAAGGCTGACAAGATGAGTGGTGAGACAGGACTGAACTTGCTCCAACTTCTTGAACGCCGACTCGACAATGTCGTTTACAGACTGGGTTTTTCGCCAACACGGGCGGCAGCCAGGCAGCTGGTAAATCATAAGCACTTTCTTGTGAATGGTAAATCTGTAAACATTCCTTCTTATTTAGTGAAAGAGAATGATCAGATCAGCGTCCGAAGCAAGAGCAGGAAACTGGCGGTTGTTCACGACTCCGTTAAACGGGTGAGAGGTGATCTTGATTCAGGTTGGCTGTCTCTTGATAAAGCTTCTCTGTCTGGGATGGTGACGAAACTGCCAGAAAAAGAAGATTTTGATGCGACCCTCAAAGTACAGATGGTCGTAGAACTCTATTCCAAGTAGTATTAGAAAGGGACACTCAATATGACATCCAACAATAGTGAACTAAAGTTCAAAGTTGACAAGAAGTCGCGCACTGATGAGTTTGGTCGTTTCACTCTAGAACCTCTTGAAAGAGGTACCGGAATAACGGTGGGTAATGCTATGCGCCGGGTCCTCATGACCAGCATACCCGGTTCAGCTATCAATGCGGTAAAAATTGATGGCGTTTTGCATGAATATGCCACACTCGAAGGTGTTACTGAAGATGTGTCTGACATCATTCAGAATTTGAAGCAGGTACGTTTCAAGCTGACCGATCCCAAACCGGACAAGATCCAGCTGAGTTTCAGCGGAAAGGGTCAGTTTACGGCAAAGGATATCGATGGTGCATCACAGCAATACAAAGTGATGAATCCCGATCTTTCCATTGCTACCATGAATGATAAAGCAAACTTCACCATCGAACTTCAACTTTCAGTGGGAAAAGGTTATGTCGATGCTGACAGTCACCAGAGAATCGATTCTCCCATTGGAACTGTTTACATAGACTCCATTTTTAATCCTGTTTCTAAGGTGACCTATGACGTGGAACCTGTTTCATCAGCCAAAGACAGTCTTGAGCGGCTCATATTGGACGTCCACACCGATGGTACAATTACATCTGAGAACTCCGTCAGTTTCGCTGCCCGCGCTTTGACTGAGTACTTCAATATGTTCAAGATTTCTGACGAGGAGCCCATTCTTGAAGTTGCTGAAGAAATTGATGAAGAGGCACTTCATATTCGGGAGGTTCTACAGAGATCAATCGATGAGATGGAACTGTCTGTCCGCAGTCACAACTGCCTGAAAGCAGCAGGTATTGATACAATCATTGATCTTGTTTCAAAAGAAGAGAACGCAATGCTTAAGTATAAGAATTTTGGCCGTAAGTCACTCTCTGAATTGATCGAGAAACTGGACGAAATGGAGCTCTCTTTTGGCATGGATGTGGGAAAATACATGCTGGAAACTGACGCATAAGAGAAATCATGAGACATCAGAAAAGAGTCAAAAAACTCGGCCGGAACGCCAGTCATCGAAAAGCGACACTGTCCAACCTTGCTTCTTCCCTTATCGAGCACAAACGGATCAAGACAACTCACTCCAAAGCGAAGGCAACTCAGCAATTCATCGAGCCTCTCATCACGAAAGCCCGACGGGGTACGCTCCATGATAGGAGAACAGTCCTCAAGCATATCAAGAAACCTGATATTGTGAAGCTTCTTTTTGATGAAGTAGCACCTCATTATGCCGATCGGCCGGGCGGTTATACCAGAGTGACTAAACTTGGTTTTCGTGATAACGACTGTGCCTCCGTTTCCATGCTGGAGTTCGTCGATTTCGCAGGTATAGAATCAGAAAGCACAGAAGAAAAGAGCAAAAAGTCCTCAAAGAAGAAGGCGAAGGTTAAAGCGGTACCCGCTGAAGATTAGGAACGGCGACAGACTGATGCTCAGGATTAAAAAGGCAGCTGTTTCGGTTGCCTTTTTTCTTTTCTGCGTAAGTTCTGGGGACGGACAACCTTCCGCTTCCAATCTTGATTTCCGCGCCATATGGGTCGTGAGGCATTCCATGGTTTCTCCTGAGGAGATTGATCGGGCGCTCCTCTTCGCTAAAGTTCATCATTTCAATCATGTATTCCTTCAAGTTCGTGGGCGGGGGGAAGCCTTCTACAACAGTCAATTCGTCATTAAATCTCAACTCGTTTCTGATCCGCAGTTTGATCCTCTGAAATATGCGGTTGAGAAAGGTCACATTCTTGGTCTTGAAGTTCATGCCTGGATTAACGTTCTTTTAGCATGGTCCTCTCCCCGTTTCCCAGAAAGCCCCGATCATATCGTAAATAAATTTCCGGAGTGGATGGACAGGAGTTCTATTGGTGAAACAACTTCCACTGGTGATCTGACAAAAAGTAATGAAGTGGCTGTCCAGAAATATCTGTCCCCGTCGCATCCAGGGGTCTTCAATTATCTTGAGAAGGTAGCGGATGAGCTGATTTCAAACTACGATTTGGATGGAATTCATCTTGATTACATTCGTTATGGCGATTCTGATTTCGGTTACAACATGGCCGCGAGGATAAACTTCGAGCGCCAACACGGTGTTGATCCTCTAAAGTTATTGACCGACAACGGTAACGGATATGTTAACAATAGTAAAGATGAAAAACAGCTTTTGTTTAATAAATGGGCGACATTCAGAAGGAAAGCCTTGACAAAACTTGTAAAAAACTTCAGTGGTCTTATTCTCAGAAAAAACCCCGAGTGCCTGATCACTGTAGCTGTAAAGCCAAACCCCTCCGTTGCCAAGAACAGATATTTTCAGGAGTGGGACAAGTGGTTGGCTGAAGGACTTGTGGATTATGTGGTACCCATGAATTATGCTACAGAACTGAGAAAATTTGCTAAAGAGATTGACAACATTTATGAAGCAGTGCCGCGAAAATACTGGCCGGGAATTATTATGGGAGTTGCGGCATATAATCAGAAGGCACTGGATACACGGGACAAGATCAAATACAGCCGGGTGACGGGTATAAGCGGCATTGCTGTTTTTTCTTATGATGCCCATAAATCTGCCATTGATTTTTTTTTGCCTATTGCTGAGGAACTTGCCAAGTAAAAAAGACAGGCTCTAAATTCATTTTTCTACGTGACTAAACCGAGGGAAATACGCGCGCCAACAGGTACTGAGCTTACCTGTAAAGGGTGGCAGCAAGAAGCTGCCTTCAGGATGATCCAGAATAATCTCGATCCGGACGTTGCTGAGATTCCTGAAGAATTGGTTGTGTATGGTGGGGCCGGAAAAGCGGCAAGGAACTGGGAATGTTTCGATGCTATTCTTGCCACTTTGAAAGAGCTGGAAAGTGACGAAACTTTGCTTGTCCAGTCAGGTAAGCCAGTAGCCGTTTTCAAAACACATTCTTATGCACCACGGGTGCTTATATCGAATTCCATGCTTGTTCCTAACTGGGCTAACTGGGAAACTTTTCGTGAACTGGACAAGCTCGGGCTAATTATGTATGGGCAGATGACAGCGGGAAGCTGGATATATATTGGCACTCAAGGGATTCTGCAAGGGACATACGAGACTTTCGCTGCCGCTGCTGATAAACACTTCGGTGGTGATTTGAGTGGGAAGCTCATCTTGACGGCCGGTTTGGGCGGTATGGGGGGTGCTCAACCGCTGGCGGCCACCATGAACGGAGCGGTGATGATCGCTATTGAAGTAGATAAGAAAAGGATTCAGAGGCGAGTAGATACGGGCTATATCGATGTAATGGCGGAAAATTTTGACGAAGCTCTTCGGCTGGCAAGGGGAGCTCAAAAGAAAAAAGAGGCTAAGTCAATTGGTCTTCTTGGCAATGCCGCCGACTTATTCCCGGAATTTTTGGATCGGGAAATAATTCCAGATATGGTGACAGATCAAACGTCGGCTCATGACGAACTTTACGGTTATATCCCTAACGAAATTCCGTGGGATGCTGTGGAATCGGTACGGGAGAACGATCCGGACAAATACATTCATCTTTCTTATCAAGCGATGGCAAATCACTGCCGGTCCATGGTGGAGATGCAGGCACGGGGTGCTGTTGTTTTCGATTATGGGAACAATCTTAGGGGACAGGCAAAGAAAGGCGGACTTAAAGAAGCGTTTGACTATCCCGGATTTGTGCCGTCATATGTTCGCCCGCTGTTTTGTGACGGCAAGGGGCCGTTTCGCTGGGTAGCGCTCTCAGGGAATCCTGACGATATCGCCAAGACCGATGAGAAAGTTCTTGAGTTGTTTCCGAAAGACAAGGCACTCTGCCGCTGGATCGAGATGGCCCACGAAAAAGTTCAATTTCAGGGACTCCCAGCAAGGATCTGCTGGCTCGGCTATGGGGACAGAGCAAAGCTGGGCCTGGCCATGAATGAAATGGTCGCTTCCGGTGAGATCTCGGCGCCTATTGTTATCGGTCGGGATCATCTGGATACCGGTTCGGTGGCGTCACCTTATCGGGAAACTGAAGGAATGAAAGACGGTAGTGACGCCATTGCCGACTGGCCCGTCTTGAACGCACTTTTGAACACCGCCAGCGGTGCCAGCTGGGTTTCGGTGCATCATGGCGGAGGGGTCGGGATGGGGCTATCAATCCATGCCGGTCAGGTGATTGTTGCTGACGGTACGCCTGAAATGGCGGGAAGACTGGAACGTGTTTTGAATAACGATCCAGGCATCGGTATTGTACGCCACGCCGATGCGGGGTATGAACGGGCTAAGAAAAATGCACGTAATTCCGTTATTAAAATTCCTATGCTTAAATCGTAGCACCGCTATTTACTAAATGGCACTCAAGATTACGGACATAGGCGAACTGACCACATTCAATTCAGACAAAAACAGAATAATCCGAATGACCGGTATGGATATGATTATCGAAGAAGGGCGTATATCAGAGATTGATGAAGGTCTGCCTGATGCCGATGAAAAAGTGGATGCTTCTGGCCGGCTTGTAACGCCCGGTTTTGTAGATGCTCATACACACCCTGTTTTTGCCAAAGCACGTGCCGATGAATTTGGTATGCGTATTTCTGGAAAGAGTTATCAGGAAATTGCAGATCAGGGGGGTGGAATCCGGGCCAGCGTCAAAGCAGTGCGGGAGATGCCGGAAAAACAGTTACTGGAATTGACAAAGAATCATCTTGAGGATTTTCTCTCTCTAGGGACAACCACTGTTGAGGCAAAAAGCGGCTACGGCTTGTCTACCGAATCTGAGCTAAAGTCTCTGATGATTTTGTCAAAAGCGGCTGATTCTGTCGCCATTAATGTGGTACCTACCTTTTTGGGTGCTCACGATTTCCCCCATGAATTTGCCGATAATAGGAGAGGTTATGTTGATCTCATTTGTGATGAGATGATCCCCGCTGTGACGAAACAGGGGATTGCTCAATTCTGCGATGTCTTTTGTGAAAACGGTTGGTTNGATGTTGAAAGTTCNCGCCNAATATTGGAAACAGGCAAGGAACATGGNTTGAAACCACGCTTACACGCAGATGAGTTTGTTGCTTCTGGNGCAGCCGAACTAGCGGCGGAAGTNGNTGCTTTCTCAGCTGACCANCTCATGCATGTGAGCGATGAAGGCATTCGCAAAATGGCAGAGNCCGGTGTGGTAGCAATCCTGCTTCCGGGAACCACTTTTTTTCTCGGCAAGCAAACTTATGCTCCTGCAAGAAAATTGATGGATGCTGGTGTTGAGGTAGCAGTCGCCACAGATTTTAATCCTGGCAGCTGTANCATACAGTCCATGCCATTTATAATGAATCTCNCCTGTCTCTATCTTGGCATGTCGGTNGAAGANTCATTTANGGGTNCTACGCACGTCGCTGCNAAATCTCTGGGATGGGAAAACANAGTCGGTTCACTTGAAGTCGGAATGGAGGCGGATGTTGTCATNTGGGATGTGGACAGACTTGAAGGAATTCCGTATCATGTNGGTGGGAATAAAGTTCACAAAGTTATTAAATCGGGCCGGNNNGNGGTTNATGGAGGAAAGTGATTTGAATTCACGAAAAGCGTTNGCTAAATTCGCCGCACNCTAGGTAGTCAGACNGAACACAATTTTGAAAAAACATATNATTTTTGCTGGTTTCTTTTTTCTCACTTCGCCAATNGTTTTTTGCAATCAAAAATATTTCAATCANGTTCAAAAAGCTGCCAAGGCGTACCGTGTTNNANTCNCNNNNGACAAGATGAAAATTGTTCCTGATGNAAAAGGAAAANANTCTTTTTATATCACNTTGNCAAGTAATCGTAACAATTTTGAAATGGTTATGCTTGTGGGCTACATAGCTGCCGGCCAGGCCATGAAAACAGGTTACGTGCCAGAAACTTTTTTTGTATCGGTAGATGTGCCGCTAGGTGAAGGTTTCAGACTNNTGACTNNTGCAACNAAGGAAGATTTGCAACAACTNTTGTTAGGTAANATCAATACCGCACAGTTTGTTAGAAAAGTAAAATACCTTTAAACAACCTAAAGGAGAGAACCATGGAATTAGATCCATTTGGATTGCAATCTGTTTTTAGTACCTATGCCAGAGCTATTGGCTGGTCANTAGTNGCTGCACTGGGTTTTTCTATCGGTATCGGTCTAGCTCTGAAAGTTTTTGACTGGATGTCCACTGATATTGATGAATGGGAAGAGATCAAAAANGGGAANATGGGTGTTTCTCTGATCTTTATTACCCTGATAGCGTCAGTTGCNTTTCTTGTGCATAAAGTCCTCTAGGCCAGCGGCTTAGTTTCCAANAATTCCTATCGCCAAGCTAAAGCGGGCTTTNGCCCGCTTTTTTGTTTTGANGCATNGNAAATAAAGTAGAAGACTTGATTCTTCAACAGAACAACCAATTGTATATCCCTAAACAGGGNCGTAAATTTNCCGGCTTTTTCGAGANAACTCCATTGGCAACAACAGCTGATATTCGTACTGGTATGGTGATTGAGNATAAAGGTCACCGAATGAAGATTCTTTCTTTTCTTCANGTCAAGCCGGGTAAAGGGGGNGCCTTCGTCCGGACTAAACTGAANAATATTGTTACGGGNCAAGTANTGNATGAGACGTTTAGGGCTGGTGNAAAGATTACGACTGTGAGAGTTGAGAATCANCGAATGCAATATCTTTATAGTGAAANCNGTTCCTTNGTTTTTATGAATACNGAGAGTTANGATCAGGTGTCGATATCTTCTGAATTGGTATCANATGANATNACCTTTATTAAGGAAGGTACTTTGATTGACNTCACGTTTATTGGTGAGGAGGTGATAGGAATAGTACCCCCCGTATTTGTAGAGTTGGAAGTGACGGAATCTGATCCCGGTATTCGTGGCAACACGGCAACGGGTGCCACCAAGCCGGCCACCCTTGAAACTGGACTTAACGTAAACGTACCACTTTTTGTTGAAAAGGGAGATAAACTGAAGATTGACACCCGCACGNGTGAATANGTGGAAAGAGTGAAACAGNATGTTTGAAAGCTGGCAAGCAAGANTGCATACTATTATCGATATTCTCGAANCCAGTGATGTGAACGAGATTGAGGTGAGTTTTTTCGGTCGGAAATACCGTGTTACTAAAAGTGCACCTGTGGAAAATTCACTAGTTTCAGNACCAGCATCTCAGATGGTCCAAACTGCACCACCAGTGGATAACANACCCTNNGTCCCGGAGNCTGCANCGGTTTCTGAGAATGTGGAGATCACCGCTCCAATGGTGGGNACATTTTACAGGGCGCCTTCGCCGGAATCACCGTTCTTTGTGGAAGAAGGGGATCGTGTCACAGCGGGACAAACGCTTTGCATCATCGAGGCGATGAAAATGATGAACGAGATCGAGTCAGAGGTGACCGGCCGGATTTCAAAAATTTTGATGGAGAATGCTCAGGCAGTAGAATACGGCCAAGCCCTTTTTGTCATTGAACCGGACTGATCGCTCATCGATCCTAAATCTTTTCTCTTTAATCAATCCAGCCTCCTTAGCCAATGTTTAAGAAGATTCTCATAGCAAACAGAGGTGAAATTGCTCTTAGGATAATTCGTGCCTGCCACGAACTGGGTATTGAAACAGTTGCCGTATATTCTTCCGCCGATGAACTTTCCCTCCATGTCCGGTTCGCCGATGAGGCTGTCTGTATCGGTCCCCCGCCGGGATCTGAGAGTTATATGAACATACCCAGTATTCTGAGTGCAGCTGAACTGACGAATAGCGACGCCATCCATCCAGGATACGGATTTCTTGCTGAGAATCCTGAGTTTGCTCAGATCTGTACTGATAATGATTTTGTTTTTATCGGCCCCCCTGCTGAAACAATTCTTTCCATGGGAGAAAAGGCTACTGCTAAAAAGTCAATGAATGAGGCCGGCGTGCCAGTGATCCCCGGGAGTACTGGTGTAATAAGTTCTGTAGGAGAAGCACAAAAGATTGCCTCTGAGATCGGATTCCCTGTTATGCTTAAAGCATCAGCCGGCGGCGGTGGAAGAGGTATGCGGATAGTGAAGGAACCAGACCAACTTGAAAGAGCTTTTGCCACAGCTTCTTCAGAAGCGCAATCCGCTTTTAACAACGGCGATCTT
Source organism: Fidelibacterota bacterium (assembly GCA_002729175.1). Lineage (GTDB taxonomy): Bacteria > Fidelibacterota > Marinisomatia > Marinisomatales > S15-B10 > UBA2125. Next base: position 25,565 of record PBTS01000037.1, on the reverse strand, counting down.
TATCTGGAGAAATATGTGGAAAAGTCTCGCCATATCGAAATTCAAATTCTGGCCGACCGGCACGGAAATGTGATCCATTTCGGTGAGAGGGAATGTTCACTTCAGAGGCGTCATCAGAAACTTATTGAAGAATCACCTTCTCCCATCATTGATGAGGAGCTCAGACAAAAGATTGGCTCGGCCGCTGTTCAAGGCGCCGCATCTATCGGCTATGTAGGGCTTGGTACAGTAGAATTCCTTTTTGACAGTAAATCAAAAGAATTCTATTTTATGGAAATGAATACCCGAATTCAAGTGGAACATCCTGTGACGGAGATGGTTATGGGAAAGGATCTGGTGAAAATGCAGATTAGACTGGCAGTTGGGGAGGAGATTCCAAGTTCTCTTGCCCAGCAGAAACTGAGGGGTCACGCTATGGAGTGTCGTATCAATGCGGAAGATCCTTCAAATGACTTCATCCCGTCCCCAGCGAAAGTTGAGGAGTTTTATGCACCCGGCGGGAACGGCGTCAGAATGGACTCACATGTTTATGCCGGTTATGAGATCTCCCCGCACTACGATTCTCTCATTGGTAAGCTTATCGTCCACTCTGAGGATAGGAATACGACCATCAACAGAATGCAACGCGCGTTGGAGGAAACTATCATCGAAGGGCCGAAAACAACCATCCCATTTCATCAGGCTATTATGCAGAACAGTGATTTTCAGGCCGGTAATTTTCACACAGGTTTCCTGGAGACATTCGTCTATGAAGAATAGAATCTGAAATTGAGATAAAAGGAGTTAGACAGAAATGAACATTCCTCCTAATTTGTTCTACAGCGAATCTCATGAGTGGATTCTTATCGAGAATGATATTGCAACTATTGGCATCACCGATTACGCTCAAGGTGAATTAGGTGATATTGTGTACTTCGAACTTCCTGAAGAAGGGAGTGAAGCGGTGAAGGGAGAACCATTCGGCACCATCGAAGCTGTGAAGACTGTGGCTGATCTCTATGCTCCCATGTCCGGCACTGTGGCTGAGATAAACAGTACTCTTCTTGATGAGCCTGAGCTTGCAAACCAGGATCCTTACGGGAAAGGGTGGATCATAAAGATCGGACTTTCAATTTCTGTTCAATCGAAGAATCTGTTGTCTGCTGATGAGTACAGTGATATTGTTGGATAAACATTTCTCATTAGGGATGTATCTTCTTTTCGTATGAGTACGGTTTATTCACATTTGGAGAAGNTTNGTCAAGAGAAGGGAGCGGGCTATCTTGTACTCATAGATCCTGACAGGAAGAATGATGGCAAGCTGGANAAACTGGTGATGTCAGTGAATCATTCCGGTGCTGACGGCATCCTNATTGGGGGAAGNCTCATTATGGACAGCGGTTTCCANGAGCGTGCNGAAAAGATAAAATCGATGGCCGAAGTACCTGTAATTCTCTTTCCCGGTTCGGTGAATCAGCTAGGTCCTCATTGTGATGCGGTTTTCTTCATGTCTNTCATCAGNGGCCGGAATCCTACTTATCTTATCGGTGAACAGGTCGTCGGCGCCCCTTTGGTGAANGATCTTGGTCTGGAACCTATCCCAACAGGTTATATGATTTTTGACGGCGGAGGTTACTCCACTGCCGAGTTCATGAGTGGTTCCCGNCCTTTACCCATGAACCGACCTGAAATTTCGGTGGCCCACGCTCTGGCTGGTCAATATCTGGGNATGAAACTAATTTATCTGGAGGCCGGAAGCGGNGCTGAATCAGCTGTNCCNGATGANACAATTTCGGCTGTTGCNAANAATATTGATATTCCGCTCATNGTAGGAGGGGGAATCCGAAAGCCGGAGGANGCNGCNCAAAAAGTGAAAGCGGGAGCNTCTTTCATTGTTACCGGAACAGCCATTGAATCGNGCGGAGGCGGAGANCTTTTAAAATCGTTTGCCNANGCTATCCATGGAGNATAATATGACAGAAATGATCGATAATCACCTTAAAGAGAGTGCGANAGTCATAGAGGCCATGGTAGAGACGTGCCGGAATGANATTCAGGCAGCGTCNGAACTNATTATCGANTCCATCAAACGGGGTNGNAAGGTAATGTGGTGTGGCAATGGCGGAAGCGCGGCCCAAGCCCAGCACCTTTCNACCGAAATCATAGGCGGGCTCAGAAGACACGATCTTCCACCACAACCTTCCGTNTCACTTACTACTGACACCTCATTCATAACGGCTTGGTCTAACGATGTCGGTTTCGATTCTCTATTCTCAAGACAGGTGGAGGGGATTGGCGAGGCCGGGGATGTTCTGGTNGCGCTTAGCACTAGCGGTAATTCCGAGAACGTTGTTCAGGCGGTGGAGACCGCCAAGTCCATGGGCGTNAAAGTGATTATTCTTTCTGGAAAAAGTGCCGGAAAACTTGCTAGTANNGGTGATGTGAATATCTGCNTTCCGTCAGATGATACACAGCACATACAGGAGGGCCATATCACGGCGGGACACATTTTTTGTGAAATGGTGGAACAAGCTTTCGAATAGGGAGAGGGAGAGACGCAAGCCTACGCAGAACCGTTTATCATGTANCTTCGNGTCGAGAAGAATCTAGCTCCCAATACAGTGGATGCTTACAAGCGGGACATTACCCGCTATCTCGATTTCACTGGAAAANATTCTGATCCCGACANAGTGGAAACCGNTCAAATACAAGCATATATCCGGGGCCTGAGTGACGCCCATCTTAAGCCTACCAGTATCAGGAGAAATCTTTCNGTTATCAGAGCATTCCACGCTTATCTGGTGGACGAAGGCGCTGCNNCCACAAATCCGTCTGAGCTGGTGGANATGCCGAAAATGCCGAAANATCTCCCAGATGTGCTNTCNGTNGATGAGNTTGANACNCTTCTGAGCGTTATCGACACTTCCAANCCTGCCGGNTTGAGGGATCGTGCCATGCTGGAACTGCTTTATTCAACCGGTCTGCGTGTTTCCGAAATGACCTCTCTGACAATGTTGGATATATTGGAGGGAAAAGAGTGGCTGAGGGTTACTGGGAAGGGGTCGAAGGAGCGGATAGTTCCCCTTGGAAACGAGGCAGTGAAATGGTTAGAGCGATACATTAATGAATCGAGGGAAACATTCATAAAAAAAGGGAAAAACACGGATCACCTTTTCCTCAATTACAGAGGGAATACCATCAGCAGGAAGGGTGTCTGGATGTTTGTGAAAAGGTATGCGGCCGATTGCGGAATGGAAAAAAGAATTTCACCGCACACGCTCCGCCACTCTTTTGCCACACATCTTCTTGAGGGAGGTGCTGATCTGAGAGCGGTGCAGCAGATGTTGGGGCACGCGGATATCTCTACCACTCAGATCTACACCCACTTGGACAAAACTTATCTGAAAGAAATCCACAGAGAGTATCATCCCCGATGGTAGAAAGTTTTCTTCTTCTCGCTCCTCCAATCCTCCTGGCTATTACGTTCCATGAATACGCTCACGGATGGATGGCCATGAAGTTCGGTGACCCCACAGCGAAAATGATGGGGCGCCTGACACTGAACCCTCTGGTTCACCTCGATCCAATTGGAACGCTCATGCTATTTCTGGTTCATTTTGGCTGGGCCAAGCCGGTACCGGTGGATCCGCGTTATTTCTCCGACCCTAAACGACAGATGCTGTGGGTGGCACTGGCGGGACCGGTAGCGAACATGATTCTCGCATTTTTCTCAGGTATCCTAATTATCGGTTTCGCTTCCTCAAATTTTATGCTTAGCTCAAATACGGCCCTTATCGGGAACATGTTAGTTTACAGTCTTCAGATCAATCTTGCTCTGGCTGTGTTCAACATGCTGCCCATCCCGCCTCTTGATGGTTCGAAAATTCTCAGAGGGCTTTTACCTTATGAATATGAACATATCGCAGTTCAGATGGAGCAATACGGGCCGTGGGTGCTTATGTCCATTATTTTATTCGGTATGATGACAGGCGTATCTCTGTTCTGGATCTTCATCGGTCCCTTCGTCAGGTTTTTTTCTTCTCTTTTCACTCTTGGAATCATGTAATGGGCCATGAGATTCACTTTAGACGCATCTTTGAAAGCCGCCCCAAGAGATCAGTACTACTAAAACTACTTGCACTTACGGCTGTAGTGCTGTTTCTTCTATTCTATCTGAAAGGTATGGCCGATTGATATGGACCAACTTGTAGAGTGTGTACCCAACTTTAGTGAAGGTCGCGACCAGAATGTTCTGGATGCTATCACAGCTTCTATCANAGCTGTAAAAGATGTGGCTCTTCTTGATGTGGATCCTGGAGAAGCTACAAACAGAACGGTAGTGACNTTCGTTGGATCGCCGGAGGGGGTTAAAGAGGCGGCATTTCAGGCCATCGCCACAGCTGCCGAATTTATTGATATGAATAATCATTCGGGCGAACATGCCCGCATGGGCGCAACGGACGTTTGCCCTTTTGTCCCTATTCGTGGTGTTACTATGGAAGAATGTGTAGAGATTGCGAAATCTGTGGGAAAGCGTGTGGGTGATACACTATCAATCCCAATCTACCTTTACGAAAATGCAGCATCAACGCCTGAGCGCCAGAATCTCGCCAACGTTCGGNCAGGGGAGTACGAAGGCCTTACTGACAAACTGAAAGATCCTGACTGGAAGCCTGATTTCGGCAAAGCTCAGTTTAACNCCAAAAGCGGTGCCACGGCTGTTGGAGCGAGGCAGTTTCTCATCGCTTATAANGTAAACCTTAANACTCGAGATAGGAAAATGGCGACTGATATCGCCCTGGATATAAGAGAGGCGGGTCGGGCCAAGCGGGACAAAGAAGGTCAAATTGTCCGTGACAAAGACGGAAATGCTTTGAAGGTGCCGGGACTATTGAAAAATTGTAAGGCAGTGGGGTGGGAGATAGAGGAATACGGAAAAGCTCAAGTGTCAATTAATCTCACCGATTATACCGTTACGCCGCCCCATGCCGCTTTTGAGGCTGTCCGTGACGGCGCTCGAAAACGGGGACTTCGGGTCACCGGGAGTGAGATCGTCGGGTTGATTCCGCTGGAGGCGATGCTAATGGCGGGTCGTTACTATCTCACAACACAGGGGAAAACAACTGCCGTGCCCGAATCCCAACTTGTGCATGCCGCCGTTGAATCGCTGGGTCTCAATGATGTCAGCAAGTTTGATCCCAATGAAAGGATTGTAGAATATCGCCTCAAAGAAAGTAATGATCTTGTATCTATGACTGTGGATGGGTTTACAGATGAGTTGTCCATCGATTCACCAGCGCCAGGTGGTGGCTCTGTTTCGGCCCTTATGGGGACGCTGGGTGCAGCACTAGTGAGCATGGTTGCCGCACTAACACATGGCAAGAAAGGGATGGAAGATTCAAGAGAAGAAATGGAGTCTTTGGGTAGTCAAGCTCAGGCGCTGAAAGAGAGATTGATCTCATTGGTAGATGAAGACACAGCGGCCTTTAACAGCGTTATGGATGCCTTCCGAATGAAGAAAAAGACAAACGAACAAAAAAAACAACGCGACGCTGCCATCCTATCTGCCACAAAGAATGCCACACAGATTCCGCTTCTGGTGGCCCAGCTTTGCTATGAAGTATTGGATCTTTCCATAACCGCCATTGAAAAAGGAAATCCTAACTCTGTCAGCGACGCCGGTGTGGCAGCTGAGGCCGCCTTGGCTGGGCTGAGAGGGGCACGGCTTAATGTTTTGATCAATCTTGACGGTATTGATGATGGAAATTTTTGTAATGAGATGACAAAGAAGGTGGATACTCTGTTGAAAAAAGGGGAAAGTTTCCACGGTAAAGTTGTGGTGGCAGTGGATCAAGTTATGAAAGGCGGAAATGGGTAGGATCAAGCTTCTTTCAGATGATCTGAAGAATAAGATCGCCGCCGGTGAAGTGGTTGAGCGACCAGCATCTGTGGTTAAAGAACTGATTGAAAACAGCCTTGATTCAGGTGCGACGGAGATTGATNTTATTGTCAAAGGAGGTGGCAACGTATCGGTGCAGGTCATTGATAACGGCGTCGGTCTGGAGAAAGATGATCTGCTTATTGCCTTTGCCCGTCACTCTACCTCCAAGATTGAATCAGTAGAGGATCTTTCTACCATTGATACGCTGGGGTTCCGGGGCGAGGCGCTGTCCAGCATTGCTTCGGTAGCAAAAGTGAAAGCGTTGTCATCTGTTAACGGTGAGGATTCTGGCTACGAGATATCTGTTTCGGGCGACGAAATTTCCCAGCCTGAACCTGTGGCATTATCCAAAGGGACGGCCATATCTGTGAGCGATCTTTTCTTTTCCATTCCCGCACGGAGAAAGTTTCTGAAGAGTGCCCAGGTGGAGCTTCGTCACATCATCAGGACGGTCCGCCGTTTTGGCCTCTGTCATCCAAATGTCAGATTCACTCTCACAGCCGATGACAAAGAGGTCATGACATTTGCACCAATGACTCTCATTGACCGGATAGCCGCTGTCCATGATCCGTCCTACCGGGAGAACCTGTTGGAGGTAAATCACCTAGCGGGACCTTTTGTCATCACTGGTTATGTGGGCAATCTGAATCTCGTTCGAAAGCGTCGAGGGGAGCAGAACCTGTTTCTCAATGGTCGATACATTGTCAATAAATTGCTCAATTCAGCTATTTATTCTGCTTACCAGTCCCTTGTTTCCCGGGGCGAGTTCCCATTCTTTGTCATCACTCTGGAAGTTCCGCTCGATACAGTGGATGTGAATGTCCACCCCATGAAAATAGAAGTTCGTTTCAGAGATGAATGGCGTGTATACCATGCGCTTAAAACAGCGGTGACGGAAGCGCTGAATGATATCCTTTCCACTGTTCCCGATTTCCTTAAACCATCTGAATCGTTTCCCAGTTCAGGCGGCCAAGCCGGATTTTCTTTTCCACAATCGGCACCTTCCGCAATTTTGTCGCGTCAGTCTGTTGAAAGAGCCAAATCGTACGTTCAGACTATGGGTGAAACACAGACGGAGGAAGAGGGTGTCAATCTTGAAAATATTTGGCAAGTTCACACAAAATATATTGTATCCGAGATTAAGAGTGGTTTGGTGGTCATTGATCAGCACGTGGCTCACGAGAGAGTACTGTTTGAACAAGCCATGGATGCCATGGAAGGGAATCCCTTACCGAGTCAGTCACTTCTTTTTCCTGAAGTGGTAGAACTCCCGATTGAAGATTTTTCCACCCTCCTTGAATTGTTGCCCTATCTAGAGAAGATTGGCTTTCGCATGAAAGAGTTTGGGAAAAACACTGTAATGATTGAAGGTGTTCCCTCTGAACTGGGGTGGGGAAATGAACGGGAAGTATTAACTGAAATTATTGACACCTATCGAAACCAGCAAAAGGCCCAGCCTTCATTCATGGAGGCTGTAGCTGCATCGTTTGCGTGTAAGGCAGCGGTGAAGGCAGGCGATGTCCTCACCCAGGAGGAGATGCAGTCGCTGGTGGACAGGCTTTTTGCTACGCAACATCCTTACTACTGTCCCCATGGAAGACCCATCATGGTCAATCTTTCCCTTGATGAACTCGATCGGCGCTTTGAGCGCACCTGAACCTCCCCATAACCGAGTCTTGATCCTTGTGGGTCCTACGGCTGTAGGAAAGACAGCTGTAGCTGTTGAATTGGCACGCCGCCTCGACGGTGAAATTGTCGGTCTCGATTCGCGGCAAATTTACAAGTATATGGCTGTCGGTACTGTTCAGCCTACCGACGAGGAGAAGGCCCATGTCCGTCACCACCTCATTGGCGATAGAGACCCTTCAAAACAGATCTCCGCCGGTGAATACGCTGAGTTGGTAGAGATGGCCATGGATGAGGTGGAAAGTCGTGGCAAAGTTCCCATCGTTTGTGGCGGTAGTGGTCTTTATTACAGAGCAGTGACGCGGGGTTTATTTGATGAATCGACTAGCGATCCTAAAGTGCGGGCAGCGCTTAAGGAACGATTGGAGAATGAAGGATCAGATACGATGTTGGCCGAGCTTAAAACTATCGACCCGGAGTACGCCGAGATCGTTCATCCCAACAACCACAAGCGCCTTATAAGGGCTTTGGAGATTATCCAAATTACCGGTAAGCCACCTACAGAACATTTTCATCTTCAGGTCGAAAGTGACTCCAAAGACCGATTCTTCACCGTTTTTCTGAGAATGGATATTGAAGAGCTGACGCCGCGGATTGAGAAAAGGACAGGAATGACGTTTGAAAACGGATGGATCGATGAAGTGAAAAAACTCCTCGATCTCGGATTCGATCGATCCAGTCACCTCATGGACAGCCTTGGTTATCGTGATATTCTGAAACACCTGGAGGGAGAGATGGATTTTGAAGAGATGGTAGAAAGGATAAATATTGATACGCGCCAGTACGCCCGGAAACAGTTGAAATGGTTTAACAAGGAAAGAATCGACTGTGTGCTAGAGGTTGCTGGGATGAGTGAAATAGAGGTGGCTGAGAAAGTAATAAATCAATTTTGAAGTTGCGTTGATGATACCTTAAATTCATGCNGATCGAAGTCCTTTAAACCATCCCCGAGAGGAGGTAAGGACTAGAAAGAAATCCTCCATGCTCGGGAGGATTTTTTGTATNAAGANGTGATGACGGAGAAACGAAAACAGCTACTTGAGAAGAGCGAAATAGAAAGGTCGCTCACGCGTCTCGCTCATGAAATGACCGAGCGGCTACCTTCCATTGATAATATTGTTCTCATAGGCATCCGCACCCGTGGTGAATTCATCGCCACTCGGCTCGCTAAATCTCTCAAGAAAATATCCGGCAATAATATACCGACAGGTTTCCTGGACGTTACTTTCTACAGGGATGATTTCCGCGAACGGCTCATTCAGCCTCAGGTGAAGGGGACAGAGGTCTCTTTTTCTCTGGATGGAAAGACGGTAATTCTCACAGATGATGTACTGTTCACCGGAAGAACAATCCGGGCTGCACTGGATGAAATTATGGACTTTGGCAGGCCAGCAACCGTTGCTCTGGCTGTGCTGGTGGATCGGGGCCACCGGGAGATGCCTATAAAGGCCGATTTTGTGGGCAAGAATATTCCCACCTCTGATGCGGAACATGTGTTGGTGAGACTGGAGGAAGTAGACGGCGAAGATGCGGTCTACCTGGTGAAATATGATTGAGCAACATTNAGNCNTGGGATTCCTAAGTAACAGACANCTCCTTGGCCTGGCGGAAACGCCGAAGGAAGATATGGAGATGATTTTACAGCACGCTTCTTCTTTCANAGAGGTGCTTGATCGCCCCATCAAGAAAGTNCCCACACTTCAGGGAAAGACCATTGTTAACCTCTTCTTCGAAGATTCCACCCGGACTCGAATCTCCTTCGAACTGGCACAAAAGAGACTCTCTGCGGACACGGTTAATTTCTCGGCCGGTAGTAGCAGTCTCAAGAAAGGTGAAAGTTTTAAGGATACGGCACAGAATATCGAAGCCATGAAGATTGATTGTATTGTTATGCGTCACCCCGTGCCCGGTGCGCATATTCACCTTATCAACTATGTGAATTCTGTTGTGGTAAATGCCGGAGATGGTACCCACGAACATCCCACGCAGGGGCTCCTTGATATGATGAGTCTTCTGGAGGTGAAGGAAAAACTGGATGGTTTGAAGGTGGCCATTATCGGTGATATAACACATAGCCGCGTGGCGAGGTCCAATATTCACGGTCTTGTGAAGATGGGTGTCCAGGTGATGCTTTGCGGTCCTCCCAACCTTATGCCGGTGAACATCGAAGAGCTGGGTGTTACGGTCAATTATGACGTNGATGAAGTATTGGAGTGGGCGGACGCCGTGAACGTCCTGAGAATTCAGCGGGAGCGACANGGGGTCAGTTATGTTCCATCCGTTAGGGAGTACAGGGACCTTTTTGGTATNACAAGAGAACGGGTTGAGCGNCTGAAAAAACAGATCACAATCATGCATCCNGGACCCATGAANAGGGGTGTTGANATTGACAGTGATGTGGCTGATAGTGAGAACGCCATCATCCTGGATCAGGTGCTTAACGGCGTCGCTATTCGGATGGCTGTACTTTACCTCTTGCTGGGAGATCAACCAGAGGAATCATGAAAGGGAAAGCGCTACCTAAACAATTCCTTATTAAGAATGGTGATATCATCGATCCCGTCAAAGGGGAACGTTTCATCGGCTCTGTTCTCATCAGCAGCGGCCGTATCGAAAAAGTGGGGAAGAGGATATCAGCCAATGGTGCCACAGTTTATGATGCAGGCGGAAAGGTGGTGACACACGGATTTTGCGACGTCCATGTTCATTTTCGTGAACCTGGAAGGGAGGATAAGGAGACACTGGCCACAGGTGCCGAAGCCGCTATTGCAGGCGGTTTTACCCAGGTATGTGCAATGCCAAATACAGAGCCGCCCTTGGACTCTCCTGAATCGATCCGCTTCATCGTGGAAAAAGCGGCTGATCTTCCCATAAAAATTCATCCTATCGGTGCCATTTCGGTGGGGCAGCAAGGGAAAGAGTTGACGGAACTGGGCGCTATGGCACAGGAAGGAGCGGTGGCGTTCTCCGACGATGGTATACCTGTCATGGACAGCGGCGTAATGCGAAGAGTTTTGGAATACGCTGAGCCACTGGGCATGCCCGTTATCAATCACGCTGAGGATCTAACACTGAAACTGGACGGACAGATGCACGAAGGGTCTTGGTCTACCCGGTTGGGATTGGCAGGCATTCCTGATGTAAGTGAATCGATNATGGTGAACCGTGATCTGGAACTGGCATCCATGACTGGGGGAAGACTCCATGTGCCGCACGTCAGCTCAGCCAAATCGGTAGAGTGGATCCGCGGCGCAAAGGCCGGGGGANTNGACATCACTGCTGAAGTGACACCACATCACCTCTTTTTTANCGATGAGGATCTTCACTCTTTTGACACGAACTACAAGGTGGCGCCCCCCATCCGGACGGAAAATGACAGACAGGTACTCATGACTGCAGTAAAGGATGGTACCATTGACTGCATAGCCACTGACCATGCACCTCATACCGTTGAAGAAAAAGAGGCTCCGTTTGACTGGGCACCGTGTGGCATGATAGGTCTTGAGAGTGCTTTTGGCGCCGCCTGGAAGGTGCTCAGTGGGTTGGGCATGAATCTGGAGGAGGTAATCCACTGTTTTACGATCAATCCCCGGCTTGNGATGGATTTTGAAGAAGATCTTTTCTCAGCCAGCACCGAGGCTGAGCTAACGATCCTTGATCCTGATGAAGAGTGGACTTTTGCTAAAGAGCACATCCACTCCAAGTCCCGAAACACACCTTTTGCAGGTGAATCCCTAAAAGGGCGTATAAAAGCGACCATTACGGGCGGAAAGATTTTCGAACTTTAACATTTTTTCATTCTCAGCTANTATAATGTNACNTGTAAAACCCTGTCGGCTCATAGGTCATAAAAGATAATTTCACCCTCAAGCGCTATTAGGAAAACTCCTTGTCGAGTTAGACGATTCTTGGCTAATTTTGTTTGCTATACTAAATGGCAAACCGGATGAAAACATATTCGATAAAAGCTGACGAGATCCATAAGGATTGGTTTGTTGCTGATGCTGAGAATAAGGCCCTGGGGCGTCTTGCATCCAAAGTTGCCCAAATCTTGAAGGGTAAGCATAAACCGACGTACACGCCCCATATGGATATGGGTGACTTTGTCGTTGTTGTCAATGCGGAAAAGATCCGCGTTTCCGGCAACAAGGAGATGCAGAAGACCTATTTTTCCCACAGCGGATATCCAGGAGGGACAAAAGAGGTGGATTTGTATACTATGAGGAGACGGCATCCTGAGCGGGTGATTCAAAATGCCGTGAAGGGGATGCTTCCACATAACCGTCTTGGTCGTCAAATGATGCGTAATCTGAAAATTTACAGTGGACCGGATCATCCCCATTCCTCCCAGCAACCAAAAGTGATGGAATTCTAATCCATGGCAAAAGCTAAATCTGATGTTGTATATGCGAGAACAGGCAGGCGCAAGTCTGCTGTTGCCCGTGTACGGATTTCACCTGGAAAAGGTAAAATGACTGTTAACGGTCGAGATTATAAGGATTATTTCGGGCGTACCATTGATCAGAAAATTGTTGAAAAACCTTTTGAAGTACTGGAATCCAGTGACTATGATATTTTGGCAAGCGTGAATGGCGGTGGTCTCTCAGGTCAGGCCGGTGCTATTCGCCATGGGATCTCCCGAGCGCTGGTTGAAGCCAATGCAGATTTAAGACCGGTTTTAAAAAAGGCCGGTCTCCTCACCCGTGATGCCCGTGAAAAAGAGCGGAAGAAATATGGTCTCCGCGGTGCTAGACGCGCCTTCCAATTCTCCAAGAGATAAGGACACTGTTTGGAAGTTACTTTTGATAACTTGCTGAGTACCGGAGCACACTTCGGACACCTCACTCGAAGGTGGCATCCCAACTATGAACCATATATCCTGATGGAGAGGAACGGTATCCATATCATCAATCTTGAAGAAACTCTAAAAGGGTTGACCAAGGCTATTGATTTTCTTACTGACAATGTTGCTGACGGTGGTGAAGTTCTTTTTGTCGGTACCAAAAAGAATGCCAAAGATATCATTCAGCAGGAAGCGGATAAATGCGGAATGTTCTACGTGGTAGAAAGATGGCTTGGTGGTACCCTGACTAACTTTTCTACCATCCGAAAGAGTATCAAGCGGCTGCAGCTTCTTGAGAAGGAATCAAGTCCGCTCTACGAAAGTGCCACTAAGAAGGAAATCCTTTCTCTGGAGCGTGAAATGATCCGGCTTCAGGATCTTCACCGCGGTATCAAAGACATGAAGCGACTTCCCAATGCTATTTTTATTGTAGATGCGAGGCACGAATCCATCGCCATTAATGAGGCTCATCGGCTTGAGATTCCTGTGGNGGCCATTGTGGATACCAACACTGATCCAGAGGTCATCGATTATCCCATTCCCGCAAATGATGATTCTATCCGCGCCATAAAGCTGATTGTGGGTGAAGTCTCCAGAGCCATCTGTGATGCGCGCTCAATTGCTTATCCTGATGGGGGGGCAATACCTGTGGCGGCGGACGGGGGAGAAACCGCTGAAGCTGAAAGTATCACTTCTGAGAATGGAGAGAGGGCCGAGGGTGCTGAACCAAAGGAAGCCGAAAGNGAAGAAATCGTTGTAGAAAAAGAGGAGTCCTTATCAGAAGATGGTGAGGCACAGAATTCTGAGACAGAAGAGATAGCGGCCGTGGAAGATGTCCAAGAGCCTGAAGAGGTCAAGGAAGAAAAGGAGAGTGAAAAGTCAAATGACAATTGATGCAAGTATTGTAAAGGACTTAAGAAGCCGTACTGGTGCCGGCATCATGGATTGTAAAGAGGCGCTTTTGGATAGTGACGGCAATGTTGAAAAAGCTGTCGATTTTCTCCGAAAAAAAGGTATTGCTAAGGCTGAAAAGAAGGCGGGCCGGGAGGCTGACCAAGGTGTTGTTCTTTCCTATATTCACCCCGGCAACAGGATTGGCGTTTTGGTGGAAGTAAACTGTGAGACCGATTTCGTAGCCAAGACAGACGGATTTCAGTCGTTTGTAAAAAATATTGCCATGCAAATTGCTGCCACGAATCCTCTCTCAGTAACCCGGGATGATATAGACAGCGTTGTGGTTGATAAAGAGAAAGAAATTTTCACCGAACAGGCCAAATTATCAGGTAAGCCAGACAACGTCCTTGAAAAAATTATCGAGGGCAAAATAGAAAAATTTTATCAGGAAAGCTGTCTTCTTGAGCAATCCTTTATCAAAGATAGCGACAAATTCGTTCAGGATATTCTGATGGAGACCATCGCGACGCTGGGAGAGAACATCTCCATTACCCGCTTCTCACGCTTTGAGGTAGGCGACGCGCTTTCTTCAAACGGCCAAGCCGAATAATTCCAACCACTGAATGTCAAAACCTGTTTACGGGAGAGTTCTGCTCAAACTGAGTGGAGAAATCCTTGCCGGAGAGAGAGGTTTTGGTGTTGATCCCGTCAAAGCAAAGGCTCTTGCTGATGAAGTCAAGTCTGTCAGAGATTTAGGTGTTGAAGTGGGTGTCGTCATTGGTGGCGGCAATATAATCAGGGGTGAATTGGCTGAAGTGCAGGGGATGGATCGGGTTTCAGCCGACTACTTAGGGATGCTTGCCACCATTATAAATGCCATTACACTTCAAGATGCACTGGAAAAAAACGGTTGCCAGACACGAACTTTGACAGCCATATCAATTTCTCAGCTGGCTGAGCCGTACATTCGTCGTCGGGCTGTTCGCCATCTCGAAAAAGGGAGGGTTGCCATATTTGCGGGCGGTACGGGAAATCCTTATTTTAGCACTGATACAGCGGCGGTATTGCGTGCTACGGAAATTGAAGCTGAAGCTGTTATGAAAGGGACTAAAGTTGACGGTGTTTATGATAAAGATCCCATGAAATCTGACGATGCGAAAAAATTTGATTCTATCTCTTACAAAGAAGTTATTGAAAGCGATCTCAAAGTGATGGATATGACGGCCATCACCATGGCAAGGGAAAATGATTTGCCCATTGTGGTGTTTGATGTTAACTGTCCCGGGAACCTCAGAAAGATTCTCGAAGGTAATAATCTTGGTACAACAGTAGGTGCACTATGAAAAGAATTGAACCACTCACAAANGATGCCGACCATCGAATGGGTCAGGCGGTGGAGCACTGCCGGAACGAACTTGCACAGATCAGGACGGGCCGGGCCTCTCCCGCACTTTTGGACGGGGTAAAGGTTTCATACTACGGCTCCCCGGCTCCCCTGAACACTCTTGCGACCATTACGGCACAGGAGGCACGGCTCCTTGTTGTTCAGCCGTTTGACAAGAGTGTCATCTTCGATATCGAGAAAGCCATCCAGGCGGCCGATCTGGGTCTGAATCCCAACAATGATGGCAACGTCATAAGAATTCCCATTCCGGCACTAACTGAAGAACGTCGCCACGAGCTGGTTAAACATATTCACAATCTGGTGGAAGAGGGCCGGGTAGCGGTGCGAAATGTTCGAAAAGATATCAACAACCAGTTGCGGGAGATGGAAAAGTCACACCAGCTGTCGGAGGATGAAGGGAGTTATGCTCACGAACAGATTCAGAAAACCACAGATAAATCTATGGAAGATCTGAACAGTCTCCTTGCCGCAAAAGAAAAGGAACTCCTGGAACAGTAGTTTCAGTCAGGGATCTCTCCGTCTCTGCCACGCTACTTCTCATATAATCACAACACCCCTTATCGGTTGACAGTTTCGACTCCTGAAGCTTCACAGACGTTGTAAACTCGGAATTATACTTTAAATAAAAAAGCCCCCGAATTTCCGGAGGCCAGCGTAGAAGGGTTGAAAAATCTAATCACATTTGGAAAAGCCGCAGCTTGGACACGTGACACATCCGTTTTCATGAAAGATATCACTGCCGCAATCGGGACATGTGGTCATCGTTCTGGCACTGTAGTTGGTTGTCTGCTGCGATGGCGAAGAGTCCACCATAGTAAAGCGAGTTTTGGCCACTTCCTCAGGCGTATCTTCAGCTGTTACCGGATGCTCAAAATCAAAGAGATAAGACTCCAGTGCTTTCCCAATGGCATCCGGTGTAGATAGGATAAGCTGACCATTTTCCCAAGTGGGATTAGGTCCGCTGATCCCTTTTAGCTGCTTGACCACGTCTTTCGGATCGATGCCTGAACGGAGGGCCAGAGATATAAGTCGGCTGATAGCCTCAGACTGTGCGGCGGCATTGCCGCCGGCTTTGCCGATAGTGGTGAAAACTTCGCATAGCCCGTGTTCGTCTTCATTGATGGTAATATATAGAGAGCCTTCTCCAGTGCGGATCCTCTTGGTTACACCCTGGGTTACGCCCGGTCTGAACCTGGGACGAAGATCACCGCTTTTTCTGTGAGTTGCAGGCATGGTTTCCTCAGTATCCTTGGCTTTCTGTTCCTCAGAGATAAGGATCCCTTCCCGGGAACTCTCCCGATAGACCGTAATCCCTTTCAGACCAGCTTTATAGGCTGCCAGGTAAATATCTGCAACGGTCTTCTTTTCAACATCGGAGGGGAGGTTCACCGTAGAACTGATGGATGAATCAATATACTTCTGAATGACACCCTGCATTTTTACTCGGAAAAAGGGATCAATGTCGTGGGCAGTAACAACATAATCAGGAAGGTTCTTGTCATCTCCGAAAAGTTCCATAACACCAGGGTGGTAGACCTTGAATTCCTTAAAGGTGTTAACGTGCCCATCATTCTGTTTAACGCGTCGGAAATAAGAGGTTTGAAAAACTGGTTCAATGCCGGAAGTGACTCTGGCCACAATGGCACCGCTTCCTGTAGGCGGAACGGTAAGGAGTGTTGCATTCCTGATCCCATGTTTGTTGATCTTTGCCTGGAGTTCATCACTGAGTCCGGAAACAAACTTACTCTTGGAAAATCCTTTCCAGTCAAAATTGGGGAAAGGACCTTTCTCCTTGGCGATCTGAACAGATGTTTCGTAGGTGGTGTCTCGCATAATTTTGCAAATGTTCTCAGCCACCTCTAGTGCTTTATCACTGTCGTAGGAGATGCCCATTCTNATAAACATATCTCCAAGGCCGAGCAGTCCGATACCAAGACGGCGGTCGTTCGACGCATTTTCCTTCTGAACATCCAATGCATGTCGGTCCACATTATAGTCTACCACATTGTCCAAAAAGCGAGTGGCGATAGCGACAGTTTCGCGAAAAACGTCATTCATGAACTGGCCATTTTCATCTACAAAACGGGCCAGATTGACGGAACCAAGATTACAGCACCCGCCATCAGGAAGCGGCTGTTCAGCGCAAGGATTCGTTGAGACCAGGGGCGAACAGTATTCCGCATTGTGATAGTCTTTCATGGTATCCCAGAAGATGATGCCCGGTTCAGCACTTTCGTGGGCTGATGTTACAATCTCTTCCCAAAGTTCTCGGGCTCTCACAGTGTCGTATTCTTTGCCGCCCCATTTCAGATCAAAATCTGTATCATCCTCAACCGCCTTCATGAACTCATGGGTAAGCAACACGGAGATGTTGGAATATTTCACCATATCCACATTACCGCGTTTAATGCTGATAAACTTTTTCACATCTGGATGATCCACGCGGATGGTCTGCATGTTTGCACCGCGCCGTCCGTGCTGGGCGATAGTGTTTGTGTTTTCGCTGAACAGATTCATGAAACCCGTAGGTCCGCATGATTCACCGCCGGTCCCGCCGATTGCTGATCTGCTGGGGCGGAGTACAGAAAGATCGTGGCCGCACCCACCGCCATATTTGTAGGTGATAGCTTCATCCTGAATGGCATTATAAATAGCTTTGATCGAATCTTTCTTGATAGCAATAACGTAACAATTGTTCAGTGTGGTGGTAATGTCATCCCGTCCGGCACCATGCATAATCCTGCCACCGGGAACAAATCGAAAATCTTCAAGAATGGTAAAGAACCTTTTGTACCAAAGATCAATATCTTTCTCAACGGAAGCCATAGCCTTTGCGATCCGCTTCCACATATCGTAAGGATTATTTTCCCACGGTGCGAGATACTTTTTCTGAAGGACTTCCTGTCCNAGNTCGTCCTCCTTATAGTATTCTTCTANGGTATAGTGTGCAGGTGTAGTTTCGCCTAAAANTTCCGGGAGATCACTTTCAGGGCCCTGTTCCGCATCTTTCTTTTCAATATCGAGACTTCCNATAATCTTGCCCGAGGATTTCTCCTTGGAGCCAGATACAGGAAATTCGAACTGCATGGCATCTGCCATTGGCTACTCCAAGTTATGTTATACAACTAAGGACCCCACTGGATCAGGAACCGAAGTGGAATGCCCCGCGAGTCGTAGGTAAAATATAGATTTCGCCGCCTTTTGAGTCAAGGAGAAACCCGGCCATTTTTCTCTTTTTATGATTTATTTCCAAGGCTCCCTGCTAAATTTCACCAATATATGCGCCCGTGATGTAAAGGTAACATCCGAGCTTCCCAAGCTCGTCATGAGGGTTCGATTCCCTTCGGGCGCTCAGCTAAACAGACCTCTGTTTCTCAGGATCCACAGCTAAATTTCGCCATGTCCCAATTACCCATAGTTGCCATTGTCGGCCGGCCCAATGTAGGGAAGTCAACTCTTTTCAACCGCATCGTTCAGAAGCGTCACGCTATTGTGGATGAGCAAGAGGGGATTACCCGGGACCGCATCTATGAGACCGTTGAATGGAACGGCAAACAGTTCAGGCTGGTGGATACAGGTGGTTACATCCCTCATGAAGTGGATGTCATTGATGCTGCGGTTCGTGAGCAGGTGGAGCTGGCTCTGCAAGAGGCTGCTCTGGTCCTTTTTCTGGTAGACGGAAAAGATGGTATTGTAGCATCGGACGAAGTTTTGGCTGACCTGGTGAGGCTCTCAGAAAAACCGGCCATCCTCACGGTGAACAAAATTGACAACAATGAAATGGAATCACTCTCCGCTGAATTTTATGGGCTTGGAATGGAGACTCTCCATTCTGTCTCAGCATTGGGCGGAAGGAAGATAGGAGATTTGCTGGACGGTGTGGCAGAGCGCCTCTTCACCGTTAGGACTATGCAGGATGAGAAGGACAATATCNGTGTGGCCATTGTGGGGTGCCCTAACGTAGGTAAATCGTCCATCACCAATCGGCTGTTGGGAAAAGACAAATCCATCGTAACAGATATCCCCGGCACCACCCGGGACGCCATCGATTCGGAGCTGCAGTACCACGGTAAAAAGTTTATTCTCGTAGATACAGCCGGGCTCCGGAGAAAAGCAAAAGTGAAAGAAGATGTGGAATTCTACTCAACGGTGAGAACGCGCCGGGCTCTGGAGAATGCCCATGTGGCGGTAGTGGTTACCGATGCCGAAAGAGGATTCCTGAAGCAGGATCAGCAGATTGTAGAAGAAGTGATCGGGGAGGGAAAAGGCCTTCTGCTTGCGGTGAATAAATGGGATCTTGTGGAAAAAAGTACCAACACAATGAAAGAATTAAAGGAAGAGATAAGGTACCAATTTTCATCTCTCAAAGATTATCCTGTTGCGTTTGTTTCTGCCAAGACGAAACAGCGTGTCTCCTCTCTTCTTGGGGAATGTGAAAAAGTTTACGCCGCATGGTCCGCGGAGCATGCTACATCACAGATCAACAGTGTGTTAAAAGGCGCCGTGGAGAAGCTGTCCCCACCGGCGGTTCGAGGCAAGCATATTCGGATCAAGTACGCCACACAGACCGGCTCCCGACCGACAAGGATTTCTCTATTTTGCAACTTTCCCGATCTCATCCCCGTCTCTTACCGCAACTACCTGGAAAACCAGTTCAGGGCCGGGTTGGATCTTCATGGTACACCCCTCAGACTCCAGTTTAAGCGGTCCTGAAGTTCCTCACGGAGCGATTGCCCAGCAGGCTGATTTCGTGTTAAATTAAACCGATCGCGGGGTGGAGCAGTCTGGTAGCTCGTCGGGCTCATAACCCGGAGGTCATAGGTTCAAATCCTATCCCCGCTACTGACGAAAGACCCTGATTTCTCGACGAGAGATTGGGGTCTTTTGCTATGTAGAAGAGTGATGTTCTGTATACCATTGTGTCGTNTACTTGGTTACGTTTTGCNAAATTGGGAAGCCGATTCACAAACTCTAGGGCACGCTCAANGTTGGGGTGCGTGTAGATCTTGGTAGTCTCACTNGATGAGTGAGCCAGCAAAGCCTGACGGTCCCCCGTCACTTCAGAAGCACCATCTTCATTAATCAGAAGAATTTCAAAAAATTATATCAGAATTGATTGCCAATAATTAATAACGAATAACCAATAACTATCAACCACTAACAGCAAAAAACTAAAAACGAAAAGTGAAAAGCGAACAACTAACAAGAAGCTACATCTTCAGTTTGATAAATTTCGACTCAAAATGATCAAACTCGATGGTATCTTCCAGTGCATTCATTTCCTCCTCAAGTACATTCACTTCAGATATTGATTCAGCCCCGGTCTGCTGAAGCAATTTGGAAACATCCACCACTGCATGATTCCCCTCCGTTTCCCGAAGGTGAAGAATGATCCCGGTACCATCCTCGGATGGCTTGGCGCTTACCAGCAACAAATTTGGAATATCCAGGTCGAGATATGATTTCGAAGATAAATTATGTGGACCTGGACCTCCTGATCGTATTACTCTGCTTAGCAGAGGTATTCGGTTGCCCCAGCCAACTCTATTGGCAAATGAATTGGAATTGTTATTGGAGGAGGTGATAATATATTTCCACTTCATTTCACCCTCCTGGCTTGCCTTGAAATTCGTAGTCCAATAATTGTTCAATACCCAGGAATATATATGAGTGGTTTTGGGCTTATGTTTGTAATAATACCTCCCAGTATTGATAGCTCCAAATTGGACCAGGTGTGCATCATTACTGCTGAAAATAATTTGTGATTCCTGGTTTCTTACAGCTGCAAAGTTCTGGATCACATTCCAGTCCGAAGAGGTTCCTTCCAGCTGATTTTCTCCAGGAGAAATTGTGCCACCCTGAACTTCAAATGCAAGGTGGCCATTGTTTAACTCAAATGGGAAGGCAACGTACACCCCTTCAGGTTCGGTTACCTGCAATTTGTGCATGCCGTACAGGATCTCGATCCGTTTTACTTCGTTATATAAGCGGATTTCTATATTCACTCCACGGTTATCCGCACATTCTGCAGCTAATCCATGGATCTTGACACTTTTCCATAAAGGACCTTCCTCAATTTCAGAAACTTTGACATCCGTCAGACTGGAAAGCTTTTTGTTGAGTGGTACATATACTGAATCACGATTGGTATTGGTGAGACGTTCCATGGCTTCCCGGTTTTCCAAACGTTCATATATGAACTCCCCTAATTTGATGGTACTATCCTTATCCAGGAGCTCTATTTGTAATTCTTTATCAAAAAGACTGGTTACTACTCCATAGGATCTGTCAATTTTCAGCTGATAATATGCATTCTCAAGTTCAGGGCCTGGAGATGTATCATTTATGGCATTTATTAATTGATCCCCTACCTGGATCCGAAGGATCTTATATCCCATGGCTGGAATATTCTCAACCCACAGGTTCCAGTAACTGCCTTCGGGACGACTACTCATGAGTCTGGCTTCAACCTTTTTCCCCTGGGCATCGGTGATGCTGGATTCCCGATTCGTTGGCAAAATATCATGATCTATAAACACTTCAACCAATCCGGAACGGTTCCAATTCAAGGTATTGAAAACAGCTATGGTGGGCACATCAGATCTTTCAATAAGCGGCTGGATCAATCCCATGGCTTTCTCCCGTATCAATCCAGACATTTGAACTGCAGTCCACGCGTAGGCGGATTTGCCACCCCATTGGATCACCTGGTTTTCTGATAATGGATCCCGGATGCTTTCTGCTGCACCGAATGTATGCTCATCATAAAATAACAGGTTGTCGTAGCATTCATTGATGTCAGCATTTATGTCTTCCGGAAGTTTCGCTCCCATTATTTTCGCCATAGAAAGGAGACCGGTGTTGGCAATCATATCAACGTGCGTTGATCGGGCGGCTTTTGTTTCATTCATAGATGATCCAAATCCGTCCGACCACCAATCCGGCCAGGCAACTTGCTGGCTTGGGAGATTTTCAGCCTGGTTTTCATCCAGGTAAATCAAAAACTCGTTTACCAGTGCGATCCGCAACTTTGGCCATTCATATTTTTCATTCCACTCTTTTACGATATCACATGCAATAGTTGAGGGGGGAGAGTTGTCGGTTATATATCCCGAAAATTGGAAGGCTGTTCGATCAAATGGGTAATTTTTCTTCTCCAATGACTCCAGGTAGTTGGAGAGATTTGTCCTGAACACATCAATCATTCCTGAGGTGAGTGCCAGTGCGTTCCCATGCATATAGTGTTCACTCCTGTAGGCGAGCAATTTGTTACCTGAGGGCGCCTCCCACCAGAAGGAGGTAGGTTTATCAAAGGGTATTTGTGCCCGGTGACCATGCTGTCCCATATTCAAATATTTCACACTGGTATTGTCATAAAAGTCGATCATACACCATCCGATACCATTTACATCATTCTGCATGGCTGTTTTTACGTCTATACCACGATCTTTGAAGGATTTCAGGGTTTTGGTTTGAATGGCCAGTGCTGTTTCATCAATGATCTCGGAGAAATTGAAAAACATACCCGTAACCTCGATCCTGCCTTCTTTGATACGTCTCAGAAGCCGTTCAATCTGTTTTTCCGGCCTGCTTTTCAGGTACTCTCTTACAGCCCAGGAGGCTTCACATGTCCAGCGGAATTTTGCATCATCAGGATAATCATCAGTCTGGTCACAGTAGTCGAGGGCATTGTCAATATATCGTAGATGCTCAGTCAAGACCTCCGTTTGCGGTCGTGTATAGCCAATGTCAGTATGGGTATGTTGCACCATGTAAATGGTCCATTCCTTTATCGGCTCCAACCAGAACTTTTGATCTTTCAGATCCCCACCAACATTGATCATGGCTGTGAACTCAGTACGAGAATCAACCTTTGGTAATTCAAGATCCAGTGCATTGTGCCCGGGTTGAAGTTGGATTGTTTTCTCCATGTCACCAACCGTTACCACGGTATTTACCGGATCTCCGAGGTGAGTAAAGTCAAATCGGGCCACATGTTGCAGTTTCCCCTTGTTTTTGGCCACAACTTTATTCTGTGAGATCCTGATCTCCTCTTTCAACTCAGTTTTGTAGGTCATGTACCAGGCGTTGCTGCCTTTATCAGCTCCATCCACTTTGAGAGTGATTTGCTCACCCTTCTTAACTGTAGATGTGGGAAGGTTCAGCGTAGCAAAACCCATCTGATCCTTATGCTTGTCAATCATGGTACCGATAAATGTCAGTTCGGCTCCATTGTCATTTTTTGCACTCCAGGACCTGGCTTCATTATCCAGTGGGTTGAAAAATGAAAACCATTTCTGACCATTTACATACATATCGAACTGTTCACTCTCTACAAGTACATCCATTCCATACACCCAAATGAAGGTTATGGTCTTTTTGCTATAGTCTTCAGGAACAATTTCTGTCTTCCATTCCACCGGACTGAAGTTTTTATTAGCCCTGGAAATGAGTGAAGATGTAACATGTGGGAGGGGCGAGTGGTATGTGAAATCCGTTCCGCTTACTTTTTCAATATATCCCTGAAAATATTCCGATTGGGCAAACAGGGCCGGACCTGAGAAGATTAGTAAGAGTACAATAGCTTGTTTCATATCATACTAAGATGGTGGATCAATTTTACTCCAGCAAAACCTTAATCCACTCGCAATCTAGCAATCTAAGTAAATTGAGAAAAGATTGTTGGATTGCTATCTTGACGAAAACAATCACTTCAGACCTTTGGCGTTAAGGTGCTTCTTTCATCCCGACCGTACCCCCGTCTGTTTTCAGGGTTGAGATTGGGAAAGTGGTTGAGAAAGCTGATGTGGGAGCATAATGGGGAAACTACCTCTCTAGAGCCAAACTAAGGAGAGATAGCCGTAAAGTCAATCAGGAGGTCCAGAATACAATGTTCCTACTTTACAAATTCCCTCAGTCCTGTCAGGAAGATGTCAAAGGATGGCTGATGGTTGTACATCATGTGGCCTCCCTCAAGTTCGATAAATTTCACCCGGTCCACATCAATCCCGTTTTCATGGATCGTATTGGTGGCAGTGAAGCAGGGTGTTGCAAGGTCATAGATCCCGCAGGCAAGATAGACCTTGAAATCGATGTTCTCCCGCATGGCCCTGCCGATATGGGGCGCCACATTCACATAGCGCGGCCACCCGCCCTGTGTCGAAACCCAGTCCCAGTTCTTCCCCAGTTCGTTGTCGCCACTGCGGTAGAGCCGTTTCACATCCACGCCGATCTCTGCCAGCCACGCATGGAGCGCCGACACATAGGCGGCGGAAAAGCCTTCACTGGAAATATCCGTATCAGGATACTGGCCCGCCGCCATGTAATCATGGCCCTTGTATCTTGAATCGAGCCGGCCCACCGAAAATCCTTCATCCCGGAGTAGTTCCTTGCGAAAACTGGAGGCGTCCACCCGAAGGTTGGAATTGAGGACAAACTGTTTTGAAAGGCCGGAAAAATAGGCAATTCTTTCGGCCACTTCATCTTTTTCTCGCTCCGAAATTCGTGTCCCTTTCAGGAGAGCCGGACCCAGTTCATTAATACTGAACTGTTTCGCTTCCTCGTAGAACTCGAGCAGGGTTTGCCGAGTACGAATCTTGCCGTGGTAATAGGCTGTAGCGGCATATGTGGGAAGGTATCCCACATAGGGCGAATTGTTCCCCGGAGTAAAACGGATATGCTGAAGATCGGTAGCGGGAGAGACTAGGATCAGGCCGTTGATCTCAATATTGGTTAGTTCGCCATTACGGAGTTCTGCCAGCATCTGCGGCCCCCGTATGCCGCCGTAGCTTTCCCCAAGGATGTACTTGGGTGAATTCCACCGGTTATTATCCTGGATCCACCTTCGAACAAATTGTGAAACGCTCTGGGCGTCTTGCTTAACCCCCCAGAACTCCTTGTTCTCGTGCTCCCCCATAGCGAGACTGTAGCCCGTCCCGACGGGATCGATGCAGACCAGATCGGCTACGTCCAGTGGAGATAGGGGATTGTCCACGAGCTTGTAAGGGGGCGACCCGTCGTCGGTAGCGTCAGATGGGACCTTGACCACTTTCGGCCCCATCACCCCCATGTGGAGCCAAAGGGATGCCGAACCGGGGCCGCCGTTGAAAATAAAGATGACCGGTCGGGAAGGGTCATTTTTCACAGACCGATATTCGGTGACGAAGATCGACGCCAACGGTTTTTCGTAGTCGTTCTTTTCGTATAGAATCGTCTCGTAATGGGACGCCAGATAGGGCATTTTCTTCCCGTTGAAAGTGCCCCGCATCTCCTTTGAATATTGCACCGGCTCCCGGTCTTCTTTAGAGGATGGGATCGGTTGGTCCTGGGCAAGCCCGAGACCAGTGATCAACATGATAATTGCTGTTACGTGTTTCATCTGTTATCTACTCCTGTCAAATTCCGTTGATCGAATATATGGCTTATCCCAGTTTCAAAAAATTATATCAGAATGGGTGTCGGTCTTGTACATAGCAGGGTACCCCGTTCGTTTTCGGGTTGCGGTTGAGTTTTTAGGTTGAGAAGCATAATGTTGCAATCGGAGTTACTATACCATTCACTATACCATTACTATACCATTTCAACTATACCATAAGGTAAACATCTGTCTAAAGCTGTCTCAGCTTTCCGAAACTACAAACAGAGGGAGGTTCAATCAATTACTGACGGGTAGAAACGAAGAACCCGTCGTTGCCGACGGGCTTATTCAATGTCGGGGTGATAGGATTTGAACCTACGGCCCCCTGCTCCCAAAGCAGGTGCGCTACCGGGCTGCGCCACACCCCGAAAAAGTGACTAGGTTATATCTTCTCTATTTA
>PBTS01000085.1:0-12722 GCA_002729175.1 Fidelibacterota bacterium | reverse complement strand
GAAACGGTTGTCGCCAGATCAGTGTAGCCGATAGATGTCCAACCCCGTCCAACCAAATCCAGCACTACTGGCGGTAGCTTTGACGGTAACTATTGGGGTGGAGCAGAAATCACATCAATAATTCAATGAGTTACAGACCTGTTCGATCCCACCCATAGCCACCATCTAATCAATGGCTTACGACTCCCCTGCGTTTCTGTCCTCTGTTAGCGTGACCAAATCGTGACCTGTAATCGAGCAGACTTACCGCAGACTCCAGACTATCCTGCTCCAAATGAGCGTAGCGTTCAGTCATTTTGACCGTGCTGTGGCCCAGTAACCGGCTGACTTCCAACAGCGGTACCCCTTCTGTCACTAACCAACTGGCGAAGGTGTGGCGCAGGTCATGGATACGAAAATCCGAGATATCCGCACGCCGTTGAAACCGAACGCTTAATCGATCCTTGATCGACGAATAGGTAAATAACAAACTGGGTGCAACTCAAAAAAACACATACAGAGTCTTTTTCAACCTTTGAACAAGCACCAAATACATGACCAACAAATAAGCCAGGCTGATCGACAAAATAAGTGCCACAAATCCAACTTCGCCAACTACACCTTGTATTGCTATGTACACCCAAAATAAAAACAAGCTAACGCCATTCAATAAAACAATCAGCTTCGGAACTTCACCACGGAAGTGCCGTGGTAAGGCTCTGAAATCAGACTTGATAGTGTGGGAGAGGCTTGCCATACCTACTACCCTATTAGGGTTGTGTTAATGAGCGTATGAGTGTGTGGGAAGGACACCATTTACAACACTAAAAGTTAATATATCTAGAGTAATAGTCTCGGTTAACTAACTGTTATCTGAAGCTATAAGATTTGCAGGTGTGTTGAAAGCAATGGTCATGCAGGCTGAACTGATCCAGTATCATCGGTCCTGAATGACTGGCCTATCAAGCGAAGCGGGATAGCATGAGTAACGAACCAACAAAAGATACTGATCGTTGGAATATTGGGAAGTCGAACCTCGTGCTGAATACGGTGTTCTTACTGCTGTGCCTCACAGTGAGCCATCTATTCAACTTAACTTTTCTATGGGCAGTGCTATGGTGTCTACCACTTATACCTGTGTGGTTCTTGGTCAAGAAGCTATTGAGGCAAGAGGAATAGAGAGCAGGAATCTCTGCCAGTTAACCATTGTATGGAGTAAACTGTTTAATGACCTTTGGCATGTAGTAATCACTACTGTTCTATTTCTGCTGAAGTGTTAAACAACAATCTATTAAACCTACAGGACTCATGGAGAGTAATATGAGCAGCTTGGATGTAGTTCAGGGTACCTACGCCGCTTTTGGTGAGGGGGATATGGAAAAATTAGCATCGCTGTTTGCAGACGATTGGGTTGGTACCGTACCAGACCATATGCCAAATGGTCGGGCATACCATGGAGCATCAGATTTTATCCAAAACTTTCTAGCAAAACTGACGGAAGTCTGGCCTGATTTCGGCTTGGAGCCAATTGGATTCTATGAGTCCGGCGACACTGTTTTTATGCATGGGAAGATAACTGCAGGTGGGAAAACAACCGAGACGATCCATATGAGCGTTGTAAAAAATGGGAAGGTCGTTAGTTGGCAACCTTTCGATGACACCCACTCTTTAATATCTGCGGCTAGTTAGAAAAGTTAAATTTGATCGGTGACATTGGGGTGGGGTGATATGCCCTACCCCAAAGTTTCCTGTAAACCCTCCGTAGTGTGGCTGTACAGGCGCACTATCAGTCTTAGAAGCTATTAATCAGGCAGATAGTCTTCGCCAATAGGTGAGATCACTTTAGTACTGGCGACATCTACACCTGCTTCGGCACGAATTTTGGCAACATCTTCTCTCTCGCCAAAAGTCTTCATTTGAGTCCAATAGTAGGTTACTTTGACCCAACGATTGCCTTAAGAACACCCTACACCTATTCCGATGAGAAAAAGCCTAAGACCCCATATCAGATAATTTGGATTCATTTATGAATCACTCATCGGGATCGAGAGGATGGCCTTCAGAAAGACTATCTAACGAAGAAGAAATTTATCGTCGATTGGCTTGAATGTCGTCGCCTCTGCTATTAGAGATGCAGCAGTTAATTCCGGAACACCATACACTTCACTGTCGGTATTGAATTCGGTTCTGATTTTCCTAATCAGTAAATCGAAATCACCGTCACCAGATGCCAAAACAACAATGTCCGATTGTGGGGCAAATTCCATAACATCAATCGCGATGCCAACATCCCAGTCCCCTTTGGACGAACCATCTCTTCGGGTAATAAATGGTTTAAGTTTGACTTCGAAACCGATTGCTCTAAGGATATTTTGAAATTCAATTTGTTTCTTGTCTCCACGATCTATCGCATAGGCTCTTGCAGTTACGATTTTTCTATCCTTAGTAGCGTGACACCAGAACTTGTTGTAATCAAAATTACTTTGATACGTTGATCTTGTTGTGTAGTAAACATTTTGCACATCAACGAACAAGGAAATCTTTTTCACATGGGGTCACCATAAACAGGGCCGACAAAACCACACTCACCAACAGAATAAGGATGCGGATCATTGCCCAATAATACGCCTCCTACTGAAGGGAATCTAATCGGCGTGTGAGAGTGGCAGAGAAATGTGTAGAGGTGTTTCATTCCCAACATTCCACCAAAACTGTAATCCTTTGTTTCTATTCGCCCATCAGTCGCGGGTCATCAGTATGAACCGGAGCATAGAGGCTAGAGGTGTTATAGGACTCAGCTGAGTCGATGTGTACAAAATCAGCTTTTGACCTTTGAAAAANNTCNAGNTCACAGCTATACCAGAATGTAGGCGGATCATAGNCACCACCCGCCGTACCNATTAGATCTGGGANCNTTTCAGGTTCCCAAAATAACGTAGTGCTACAAGTTGCACAGGATTGATAATCCATCTCTTTGCCGCTTTCAGTTTTAAACTTATATGATTTCAAAGTGCCTCGTGTGATTCTGAGATTTTGCTTCTGAAAAAATACCGAGACTCCAAGAGCGCTACCGGATCGTAACTGACAGTAGCGGCAGTGACAGACTGCACTAAACTCAGGTTGACCAGAGACCTCAAACCTTACCTCCCCACATAAGCAACCACCTTCGTGTTTATCACTATCGGTCATTTCAATACTCCTCGATGATTATTTCTAAAACATTAAAGAACTTCTTATTCCCAACACCCCACTAAAACTGTAAACCTTTCTGCCTTGAACAAACTAGCCAACAAGATAAGCGTGCGGGTCATTGGTTACCAAACAGGAAAAAAGAATGTTAAATCTCTAGGGTTACCATAGTTTTGGAAGCCTAATGCCTATGCGGTATATAAATCTTTCTTTTCCGCCTTTGTCGTATTCAACACCTTTCCACGCTTCGTCGTCCTTGAATTCCCCGACGTACTTGTCTCCATCAGCCCATGTGTAGGTGCCTTGGCCATGCTTTTTGTCATCCTTGAATTCCCCGACGTACTTGTCTCCATTGGAGTTTGTATAGGTGATTTGGCCATGCGTCTTGCTGTCCTTCCATTCACCGACGTACTTGTCTCCATTGGCATGAGTGTACGTGCCTTGGCCGTGCTGTTTGCGGTGCTTCCATTCCCCGACGTACTTGTTTCCATTGGTCCATATCATGGTGCCTTGGCCTTGCCTCTCGCCGTTTTTGAATTCCCCGACGTACTTGGCTCCATTGGAGTATGTGTAAGAACCGAAACAAAGATGAAAAACTCCCGGGGGAGGGGGGCAGGGAGGTAAAGCAAAACTCTTTCCAGCACTTCCCAGAACACAGAACAACACAATGGCAAACAGGCGTTTCATACCGCTATCTTAAACCTCCACAATCCTCCGGTATATGAATCCAGCCACCTTTAACGGTGGCTTTTTTTGTAGCTATTTCAAACAGTTAAGCCCTTATCCCTAGTCTACAGGATCGAAGAATCTATGGAGGAGACTCTTTTGGAAGATATGGATGAGGAATCTGCAGTGGTGCATTGAGCAATATTGCAGTGACTCCATATTCCCCTGTTGACGCTGTTTATGAAGTGGGAAATGGGGTAACTAGGGATTCGGAAGCGTGATTACAGCACTGCTATAGTTGTGTGAACGGGGTATGCCTTACTGACTCAAACATTCGGAATAAGGATATGAAAAATCAATGTGGTGACTACTCGTATTTTTCTTTAAATGCTCTTTCTTACCTTACGACATTGTTAGTTGGTATAGCTTTTGGTCTATCTATCGCAATAGTGGTCCTTCATATGTCGGTAAACAGCTATCAAATTTTCCATCATCTCATTTATTTGATTGTGTCACTGGTTATTGTGGCGATAGTGTGTAGAGGTATAACTCTCTATTTTTGGTCAAGAAAAAACAACGAGAAGTTGCCAACAATCTAGCTACCAATGATTCAGGTTTAGAATACTAGTATGAAAAGACTTAATTCTGGTTTCACCCTGATAGAACTGATGATCGTAGTGGCGATCATTGGGATACTGGCGGCAGTAGCGATACCGCAGTATCAGAACTATGTGGCTAGGGCACAGGTGGCTGAAGGGTTAAGTTTCGCCGCCCCTTTTAAAGTTGCGATTTCTGAGTACTACTTTATTACCGGTACATATCCTGCAGGCAACAAAAATGAAAAACACGAGGCGCTAGGCATCTCCACCGTCGGTACAGATTTTGCGGGAAGCTATGTCTCGAAAATTAGACTTGGCAAAGTTGCCACTGTCAACAACGGCACGTTTGAAATTGTGTTCGGTAAGGAAGCTAGCGAACAACTAGAAAAAAGAAGTTTTTGGATGGTTCCGAACGATGAAGGGGGCTCTATTTCTTGGCGATGTGTGCCCCACATAGCCGAGGAGGACTCGACAGTCACAAATGGGCCAATAGATGAAAAATATCTCCCGTCATCTTGTCTATAAGCTAAATGCTTGAATCTAACTAAAGAAAGACCCAAGCTAGTTTTATCGTACATCACGAGATGTGATTCCCAGAGTAAACGGGGCATACGGATGTATACCCCGCACACACTCAACCCAATCGTGCCACCAATGATTCTGGCTTAGAATACTAGTATGAAAAGACTTAATTCTGGCTTCACCCTAATCGAGTTAATGATTGTGGTGGCGATCATTGGGATACTGGCCGCTGTAGCAATACCGCAGTATCAGAACTATGTGGCCAGAACACAGGTGGCGGAGGGATTAAGTTTGGCCTCTGCTATTAAAACTGCAATTTCAGAGTACTACAGCACCCACGGTCAATATCCAACTGGTGACAGAGATGCCCGACACGAGGCGCTAGGTCTTTCTACCGACGTTACAAGTTTTGCGGGAAGCTACGTCTCTAAAATTAGAGTTAAAGATCATGGTGAATTTGAAATAGAGTTCGGTGACGAAGCTAGCGACCTGTTAGAAAATCAATCGTTTTTTATGATTCCAAAAGATGAAGGGGGTTCTATTTCTTGGCACTGTCGGTCTGTTGGAGTATTAACGGGTAAAAGTGCGTCAGGGTCAATACAGTCAAAATATCTGCCGTCATCTTGTCTACCCAACCCATAAGCTGAAAGCTTGAGTCTAATCTAAGTAAATCCCCAGTCAGTTGAGTCATCCAGACAATTCCTTAGCGTAAACGGGGCATACAAGATGTATACCCCGCACACACTCAACCCAATCGTGCCACCAATGATTCTTGTTTAAGATACCAGTATGAAAAGACTCCATTCCGGCCTCACCCTAATTGAACTGACTACTTGTCTATCGTAGTCGCGTAGTCAAAAAAAGGAGTCACAGCGTAAGACATGACCCCTTTTATTGTGTGTAGAAATTCTAGAAACCTCACTACTATGACAATGTGTTATTCGTTGTAGCTTAAACGCCAACAACTTGCTTTGCACATGGGCCTTTTTCGGTCTGACCGACTTCGAATTCAACGGCCTGACCATCGTTCAACGTTGCATATCCGCCACCCGCCTGAATGTCGGAATGATGAACAAACAGATCCTTACCACCATCTTCCGGAGCAATAAATCCGTAGCCCTTTTCTGCGTTAAACCACTTTACTGTACCTTTAGCCATTTTACTTACCTTACTTTTTATCGATGAAATTATTGGAATCCCATATTGAAGTCATCGCTTCTAAATGGGGATTGAGAAATTCTTATACTCCCAGATCAGACGTGGCCATCAATATTAGGTGTATCGTTGTCTGATTGGGATTGATCAGATTGATCATTCCCGGCAGTCGCAGCCTGTTTCTTTAGACGTTTTTCTTCCTTCTTCTTTTTTTTAGCGAGCTCTTTTTGTCGCTTTTCGAACGTGTAGTTAGATCTTACCATAGGGTAGCCTCATATTAATGTAAAACCGGTGGTGACCATGCTGTATTGAACCAGATAGATTCGAAACCTTCATCTTTAATTTAGGGGAAGTTCTTGGCAAGATCTGATTTAGTACCACAGACATTCCTGTGCGCTCTTCCTTTCCCTTTGATGACGCATTTCGCGTGAGCATTTGCGTACTATATTCATCTAAACGGTATGTACCCAAAGGCTAGTTCGACCTCTATCCACCCCCATTCATATTTATCATAGTACGTTATATTGTACCCGCGTATCATGGGTGAATTTTGAGTATCCAAAGAATAAAGCCGTGACATTGCGGGGCTTTGGCATGAGTAAATCAGGGACTAACCTTCTTCCAAAAATGTTACTTCAGGTGGCCCAAGTACGCCAGCANTTTTCTGANNTTCNTGCATTTCAGGTGTCGCAAACATTCCCAGAAANTCTTCTTTTNACGGTGCAGTGGCAATTGCGACGGCATTATTCGGGTCATCTATATTTCGGTGGGCTTTTGCGTGAATGCCGGCCTCTTCACGCTTGCCACTCAGGCTAGAAAATACAGTGTGCCACTTGTCGAAGTCTTCAACTTTTAGGGNAACAATAACGGTAACGCTCATAGGCGATATCTCCTGATGCTGGATGGTGATCGTCTGATTGTACGGGAAGTGTTATCCGATATCAGAAAAAGAATATAGAGGCGGACTACAATCGATGTGAATTCCAAGTTTTGGTGGGATGGAAATTGTTCACTTTAGATTACACAAAGCCTGAGTATGATCCGGCCCCAGNCCACAGCACCAGCTAATAATGTTTACACCAGCCTGTGTCCAGTGGTTAGCAAACTCAATTAGGTNATCAGGAGTAATAATTTCTTCATTCGTGTTGACTTCTTCATAAAACCTCCAAAAACTCGGCGCGTCTGCTCTCCCCCTATTCCCAAGATGCTATTAAACTGTAAACCTTGAAAAATGTTCAATAGATAGAAAGTTGTATCAAAGTCATTATTGAGGCTACTTTCTCTATATCTTTTCGTATAGGCTTTCCATTTGCATAACCGACTTTAGCAAAAAAACCGTCGATCCGACTGTGTGAACAAAGAGCATCTAGCTGATCGGCAATCATCTTATTGTTCTCATGTTCGATGGTAACTCGTGCATCAGTTAGTCTACCTTTGTATAGAATTNTAATGTTAGTCGCGTGAAGAAGATTCCTCCACCAGATATTTCGTCTATCGGTTACACAACTTAGTTGTCCCTTTGGGTCTTCAAAATAACTTACTGGAAGAGCATAATTNTTGCCGGTTTTCATTCCCACAAAATTTAATACCACAAGATTCTGACTAATCAGGAAATGCAAAGGCGATTTTGNAATCGCAATCGTAACCGGATTTATTATTTTCCAAAACATATTGATACTAGTCGCAGCTTGAGTGTGCGAATTGTTAATGAATNGATGTGGTTTNAAAAGAAAAGGGGTATACAAGNTGTATACCCCATTCACAAAGATTNAAAGATCGGCTTTACCATTTATTGCATAAGTTGACTGTAAAACTCACGGAAGTTTAATCCAGCCTCGCAGCCAAACATTCTGGCTTGATGTGGGTATAGCGCTACAGTCCCCGAGTGACTCGCGTAGGGCCTTCAATTACATCGAAATCTTTGGACACAATATTAGCCAAAGCTGGATTGGCCCCAACCCCAGCAAATAGATCGGACTTTAAATATCCCTCATAGGCATCTTTTGATTCCCAGATATAAACACCGCCATAGGTATTGTTTTCGTCATCGGCAAGCCAGTGTTTTGAAATAAGTCCTGGCAGTGCGGCAAAAGCTTCAGCAAGTTCGTTGCATACTGCTTCGTACTGAGCACGATTAATGCCCTCNAGATTGAAATTAATTACTTGGATATGCATACATTTCCTCTCGACGGTTGATTGTAATTGTCATAAGAAGTTTAACCCATTTGTGCCACCAAAGATTCTGGCTTGATGTGGNTATAGCGATGGAGTTGTTTTAGGCTCTCATGCCCCCGTTGATGCTGACGACTTCCATAACCCCCAATCCTTTTCCAAACAATCGTGATGTCTNTTCATNCCGTAGATCATANAAACGTAAATCGCCAATTCCGAATTCATCNTTCAGTTTTGTANAACGATTCCATTNNNTTCATCTATTCNCATCAAATNTTGGTCTANCAGACAACTGAATTGCNTTCCCTGACGAGCTCAGTTGCTCTGTAAGCGTGTTTAAGGTTGTTTTGNATAATGNGGGGGNGGAGAGTCTTCGCAACGCTGGAACGCTGGCATGACTTCGTCGATAAAAAGCTGCAGGGACTGTTTCTGGNGGCTCATATCCANNCCGTAACTCGCGTTGTAGATGTAATGATCGACACCGAGTGCCTGATANGNTTGAAGTTTGTTGATGACNACNTCAGGTGTGCCGAACATCAGATTAGTCTGAAGTTCGTCACGATCAAATTCACGCCGAGTGGAAAGCTGTTCCACATCAACTTTTTCTGGAAAACCATTTTTCACATCAGCNAGATTCTTGAACAGATTTTCAAAACGTCCTGACTTGGTAATCAGAGCATCTAAATAGTGTGTGGCATCTTCTGGCTTAGGGTAAACGGCGGTCTGACGCATGGTGGCGAACAGGGGTTTTGCTGATGGGAGATGTTCGTTCAGTGCACATTTAAAACGTGCCATATAGGTTTCGACTTCGGAAAACGGTCGGGTNAGGGCCCACGACATGATGTTGCAGTTGTTCTTGACAGCAAAATCAAATGTTACAGGCGCCCGTGCAGCGAGCCAGATNGGCGGGTGGGGTTTTTGTAGCGGTTTGGGTACTGAGGTTGTGCTCGGAAACTGCCAGAATTCTCCGCTATGGGCGCAGTCACCCTGCCACAGCGCTTTTACGACGGGTAGCATTTCTTGAACGTAGCGGTAGGCCTNCTGCTGCTTAAGGCCCGGTTTCATCCGATCGAACTCCCACTGGTAAGCACCTGATCCTATACCGAACTCCAACCGGCCATTGCTGTACAGNTCCAGCAGTGCTGCTTGCCCGGCTACCCGGACGGGGTGACTATAAGCCGCAACGACCACGGCCGTTCCGAGCCGGATACGTTCAGTGTGCGCCGCAAACCAGGTCAGTATTTGGAAAGGATCGGGGGCGATAGCCATCTCAATCCCATGATGTTCAGCCGCCCAGACGATCTCGAACCCCCCCGCATCGGCCATCTGCACCATCTCAAGAGTATGCTTTTTGACCGAACACATATCGACATCANGNGACATTCGCTCCATGTTGATGACCAGCTGAAATTTCATCAGGGTTCGAGACGACTGTGCAGTGATCTACGAGGTATAGTCAGCGTTGCCGACATACGGTTTGTATGATGAACTGACATCCTCAGGTGGTGCTGTGATCTTCGAAATGGAAGTGGGGGTGTTCCGGCGACAAGGGTGGTTTCCCCAACAGGTAATCCGCTGCACGCTCGGCGATCATCTGGGTGGGCGCGTTTAGATTCCCGCTGACTATGGTCGGCATCACCGATGCATCCACCACGCGCAAACCGTCTATACCGTGTACCCGCAACTCGGAATCGACAACCGCCTGATCATCACTACCCATCTTACAAGTGCCGGATGGATGGTAGTCGGTGTCGGCGGTAGCACGCACGTAGTCCGCAAGCTCACGATCTGAGGTGATCTCCGGTGCAGGGGTTATTCGTTTGCCCCGAAATCCATTGAACGCCGGTTGTGTCAGGATGTCCTGCATCACTTTCAAGGCTTCGACCAGCTCCTTGAGATCTTGTGGGTGACTGAGATAATTGAAATGAGCAGCCGGTCTGTCACTGGGGTCGGCGGAATGAAGCTTTACCTCCCCGCGGCTGAGTGGCCGCAACTGGTCACAATTAAGCTGGTAGCCTGGATATAACAGAATCTTACGGTCGGCCCACTCACTGTAAACGGGTGTGAAGTGGTATTGGAGGTTCGGATGTGCAGCATCAGTATTCCCGTAGACCATGCCACCCATTTCCCAGATATTGGAGGCACCGATACCTGAGCGTGTCAGCAGCCACTGCACGCCAACGCGCAGCTTTGACAGCGGTTGAGTGAGATGATGCAGGGTAACCGGTTGTGTGCACTCGAAACCTGTAATGACGGTCAGGTGATCCTGCAGGTTTTGTCCCACGCCCGGAAGATCCAACTCGGAGCCAATATCCATGGACTTCAGATAGTCAGCAGGCCCGATACCGGACAACATCAATAGCTGCGGTGTTTTGATCGCGCCACAACAGACAATCACTGCTTTGCTGGCCCGTAGCTCACAGGTGTTACCGCGTGAAACGTATTCCACGCCGACAGCTCGTTTGTTCTCGATAAGAATGCGATTGACCANNGCACCTGTCTCGAGACTCAAATTTGGNCGCNCCAGTGCAGGCTTNAGATGTGCAACCGCGGCACTGCTGCGGCGCCCGTTTTTGGNGGTGCTGTCTANCCGGGCGATCCCTTCTGGCTTATACCCNTTNANGTCCTCGGNAGTNCCCTGGCCAGACTGTTGGCCGGCTTCCCACAACGCATCAAACANCGGGTTNTCGAGATGGCCCCGAGNCACCCCAAGCGGGCCATGGCCNCCNCGCCATTCNTTTTCTCCCCGGTCTGAAGATTCACAGCGNTTGAAGTAGGGAAGACAGTGTGCATAGCCCCAGTCTTCTAGGCCAGGGGNTTGTGCCCAGCGATCNTAGTCCTGCGGATGGCCGCGCATGTACACCATTGAATTGATCGATGATGATCCGCCAAGGACTTTCCCTCTTGGCAGCTGAATCTGCCGCCCGTCACAGCCGGGTTCTGATTCGCTGTTGTAGTTCCAGTTGATGCTGGGATCTTTATAGACGTTATAAACGCCAGCGGGTATGTGGATCATGAGTTTATGATCCATCGGCCCGGCTTCGAGAACGTGAACATTCAATGCTGGGTTTTCAGAAAGGCGGTTGGCGAGTACACAGCCGGCAGAGCCTGCACCTAGAATGATGTAGTCAAACAGTTTTTCTTTTGCCAATCTTATCTGCTCCTGGCGGGAATCAGTGCAAGGGTTGAAGCTTACCGCAGAAATAAATCGAGTTTTCCAGCGATGAGTTCCGGGGATTCCACCAGAACACTGTGGCGCAGATCGGGCAGAATCTCCAGCTGTGAGGTGGGGATTGTTTCATGCATCAAACGGGCCATCCGAACATTTGACCCTGGGTCATGTTCACCTGTCATGACAAGAGTTTCACATTGAATCTGAGATAGGTGTTCGACGAGGTCACTGAGCACAAAAACCCGGTAGGCCTGAAAATAACCTGCCGGTGAAGTGGCGCGCAACTCCGCAATTCTTTTTTGAACCCGTTTGGGATGATCCTGCCGAAATTTAGGGGAGAACCAGCGTTCCAGCGCCAACTCGATGTTGGTCTCTAGATCACCCTTTTCAAGATTGTGTAATCGCTCTTGTACGCGTTCGCGCTCGGCGTTCGTACGTCCTGCGACTGCGCTGAGAATTGCGAGTTGGCCAACACGCTCCGGATAGCTAAGCGCAAACTGCTGAACGATTAAACCCCCCAACGAAAAACCGACCAGATGTGCTTGAGATAGGCATTCATCGATAAAAATCGCTTCAAGATCACCTACGAAATCCTCAAGAGACCAGTCACCAGCCGGCACATCACTTCGACCGTGGCCCCTGAGGTCGTACCGGAGCACACTGAAACGACGCTCCAGAACGCTCGCGATTGAGTCCCAGATATTGAGCGTACCACCCAGGCCATGAATCAGGATCACGGTCGGGTGACGTGCCGGATCCTGCCCGGAACGAAAAACATGCCTATACATGGCGCTAGAACTTAAGGCCTTCAGGTGTGCTCGATGATCTGAGGCTGCAATACGAATTCGTTAACCTTGCGCCACGCCCCAAATCTCGACTGTCGAGTCTGCGGTCTGCATGTGGGGTACCGGCACCAGCGTAACCGAGGGTAGGACACCGCCACAGCAATCACGCAGCAGCTGCAACAAATGTGGGGTGACGTCTTCCTCGGCTGAAGCAGTGTAGTAACAGACCATCAGTTTGAGGTCTGCCGGACTGCGGCCGAATGGGCGCAGTAGATCGTCGATGTAACTCATAGTGAATCGTGTCTGGGGTAATAGCTGACCGGGTAAGACCCGTTTGCCGGTATTGGAAAATGGCTCGGCGGGCACCTGTCCGCCCAGCCAGATCATGCCACGCAATCTCTGGGCTTGACGGTAGGGCAGGCTCAACGGCCAGTCCCAGACCCTATCCGGCCAGGCATCTTCTCGAGGGATGTACTTGTTATA
>PBTS01000036.1:0-22324 GCA_002729175.1 Fidelibacterota bacterium | reverse complement strand
TTCTTTAAAGTATGCCACGCCAGCGTCGCGCATTTCACTCGAACGGGATATTTATGGACACCCGCCATCACCACCAGTTTTCCCAAGTTATTTCTGTTCGATTTTCCCGTGGTGACCAGTTCGCGAAATGAATCAAACAGAGATTCCGCCTCGCTGACCGTTTTACCTTTAATCACTGTGGTCATGATGGAGGCTGACGCCTTGGAGATGGCACATCCTGAACCGTCGAAACGGATATCTTTCACCTCGCCGTTCTCCACCTCCAGGGTGAGAGACAATTTATCCCCACAAAGGGGGTTGTAGCCGTCACCAGAGTGTGTGTGAGATTCAAGCCGCCCAAAGTTCTGGGGGTTCTGATTGTGATCAAGGATCACTTCCTGATAAAGTTCCCGGAGATCATCCATGGGTAACACCTGAAAGCCAAGATTCAAAAAGCCGGCGAGTATAATCACGGATCTCTTCATTATTGATATCATCCACCACCTCATTGGCAAACCCGTTGATGAGCAATGCCTTAGCCGAGACAGCATCAAGCCCGCGAGACCGGAGGTAAAAGAGGGCATCTTCGCTGATCTGTCCTGTGGATGAGCCGTGAGTGCATCTCACATCGTCGGCGTAAATCTCCAGCTGTGGATTGGAATACATGAGTGCATCATTACCCAAAAGCAAATTCTTGTTTGTTTGGTCAGCATCAGTTTTTTGAGCATCGGAGCGGACCACAGCCCGGCCGTTAAAAACAGCTGAAGACTTTTCGGCCAGGATGTATTTGAACAGCATTCGACTGGTGACGTGCTCCGATGTGTGATCCACAGTTATATTGTGATCCATATGCTGTGTCTTTCTACTCAAGCAAAGGCCGTTGAGGGTGACGTCTGCATCCTCACCGAGAAGCGTAACATTTACATCATTTCTGTAGAGTGCCGCCCCTGCTGAGATAAAACATCCGTGGATTGCTCCTTTCGCCCCAACTTCATATATGGTGGTAGCAAGGTGGGAAGCCGCTGGAGCTTCATTCTGGATTCGAACATGGTGCACTTTGCTGTTATTACCGGTTCTTATGACGGTCACAGCGTTGTTCCAGTAAGAATCAGAGCTGTCGCCGCGGTACTCTTCAATAATGTTAGCCTGAGCGTTATCAGCCATGTCTAGAATAAGGCGAGGATGATTCATGATGGGTTCAGAAAGTTTTGTGGTAAGGTAGAGGAATCTGATAGGGGTGTGGTTTTCAAAATCTTCGGAAATCCGAATATGGAGACCACTGTTCATCATGGCTGTATTAAGAACAGTAAAGGGGCTGCTCCCTGAATCGAAACCGTTGGTGACAAGTTTGGCATCTTCATTGTAACTGTCTATCAGCGTATTGACGTTGATGCCCTTCGGTAGGGTCGATTCGTCCGGCTGATAGTGGCCATTCACAAAAAGAAGTGTGGGAAAGGGGAGATTGTCCAAAGACTTGGAAATAACTTCGGGCAGATCAGCTTCTGTTGAGAGCCGGAACGGGGTTTTTACCAAGTCAGCAACAGTGGTAAACCGCCACGCCTCCCAGTTCTTTTTCGGGAAACCGGTCTTTTTAAAGCTATCAAATGCTGAGTTTCTCAGATCTTTCAAGGATTGAGGTTCATGTTCAGCGGAGGCGATGGTTGAAAACTGTTTCTCGAGATGTTTCATACCATTATGCAGCCACGGCTTCTTCCAGCCAGCTATAGCCTTTTTCCTCCAGTTCATTGGCCAGTTTCTTGCCGCCAGAGCGGATAATTCGGCCGTCCATGAGGACATGAATTTTGTCCGGATCCATGTACTGCAAGATTCGCTGGTAGTGAGTAATGATAAGCACAGCCCGGTCCTCACCCCGGAACTTGTTTACGCCATCAGCCACAATTCTCACAGCATCAATATCCAGTCCGGAGTCAGTTTCGTCCAGAACAGCCAGGGAGGGGTCAAGGGTGAGCATCTGAAGGATTTCATTCCGCTTTTTTTCGCCGCCGGAAAACCCTTCGTTCACGGCACGCTTCAGATAACTTTCGTCCATCTTCACCTGTGCCAGTTTCTCCTTGATAAAGCTCAAAAAGTCCACAGCATCCATTTCAGGTTCGCCCCGGTATTTTCGGACAGCATTCACCGACGCCTTTATGAAATAAGCGAGATTGACACCGGGTATCACCGCCGGATATTGGTAAGACATAAAAACACCTTCCAGGGCTCTTTCTTCCGGTTCCATGTCTAGGAGATCCTTTCCGTTATAAGTGATGTTACCGTCTGTTACCTTATACATTTCTCGACCGGCGATAACGTGGGCNAGCGTACTTTTGCCGGAGCCGTTAGGCCCCATAATGGCGTGGAGCTCNCCGGNGTTTACCGCCAGGTNGAGGCCCTTTAAGATAGGTTTACCCTCTACAGTGACGTGGAGATTNTTGATCTCGAGCATAAGCTGTTTCCTAATNTTTTCTTTCAGTCAAATCGTTNTCCNCAGAGAAAACGGATGATCGATGGTCAACCGACACTGCCTTCNAAACTCACTTCCATCAGCTTCTGTGCTTCCACGGCAAACTCCATGGGGAGTTCTCTAAACACCCTTTTGCAAAAGCCGTTTACAATCATGGAGACAGCATCTTCTTTGGAGATTCCACGCTGGTTACAATAGTATATCTGATCCTCACCGATAGCGGAAGTGGATGCTTCGTGCTCCATTTGAGCGGAAGGATTCCGTACATCGATGTAAGGAAAAGTGTGAGCACCACACTCGTCTCCGATAAGTAGAGAATCGCATTGTGAATAGTTTCGTGCATTTTCTGCATTTTTCAGGATAGAGACAGCACCGCGATAAGTGTTCTGGCCCTTGCCG
The DNA here is from genome assembly GCA_002729175.1 of Fidelibacterota bacterium. Taxonomy (GTDB): domain Bacteria; phylum Fidelibacterota; class Marinisomatia; order Marinisomatales; family S15-B10; genus UBA2125. The sequence goes on along the minus strand of PBTS01000036.1, from coordinate 19,482 downwards.
GCTGAGATGCCCTTGGAGATAATAGTGCTTTTTGTATTTTTGCCCAGATGGATCATCTTGGTGCCGGTATCGGCCTGCTGAAAATTGTTCGTGAGTGCAACAGAGTAAAACTCACCAACAGTGTTGTCCCCTTTCAAGATAACACTGGGGTATTTCCAGGTGATGGCTGAACCTGTTTCCACCTGCGTCCAAGAAATTTTGGCATTCTCTTCCAGACAGGAGCCCCGCTTGGTGACAAAATTATAAATGCCACCTTTGCCTGTTTTGGGATCTCCCGGATACCAGTTTTGTACTGTGGAGTATTTGATGGTGGCGTCCTTGTGGGCAACCAGTTCCACAACGGCGGCGTGTAGCTGATTCTCATCGCGCATAGGAGCTGTGCACCCTTCCAGGTAACTCACATAACTTCCTTCTTCGGCCACAATGAGTGTCCGCTCAAACTGCCCCGTATTGGCGGCGTTGATGCGGAAATAAGTGGAAAGTTCCATGGGACACTTGACACCCTTTGGGATATGGACAAAACTTCCGTCACTGAAAACGGCTGAATTGAGAGAGGCAAAGAAATTGTCAGTGTAGGGGACAACTGAGCCGAGATACTTCCGGACCAATTCAGGATGTTTCTGAACAGCATCGGAAAATGAGCAGAAAATGACTCCGGCCTTTTTCAGCTCCTCTTTGAAGGTGGTGGCTACGGAAACGGAGTCAAAGACTGCGTCTACCGCTACGCCGGCGATCATTTTTTGTTCTTCCAGCGGAATGCCAAGTTTTTCGTATGTTCTCAGCAATTCAGGGTCAACTTCGTCAAGGCTTTTGGGGGAATTTTCTTTTGATTTTGGCGCAGCGTAGTAACTAATGGCTTGGTAATCCATCTCATCACGCTCCACCTTGGCCCAATTGGGCTCCTCCATCTTAAGCCACTGCCTATACGCCTTTAGCCGCCACTCAAGCAGCCAGTCCGGTTCATTTTTCTTCAGTGAGATTGTTTTAACCACTTCTTCATCGAGGCCGGGAGGNATGGTATCCTGNTCGATTTCAGTGACAAAGCCGTACTTATATTCTTGCGAGAGANGGCTTTGGATAGTTTGCGTCTCTTCGCTCAATGCTTTCTCAGCTGATCCGTTTTTTNCCATCACATTNCCTCTTCAGCGGCGCGAAGTTACTGGCTATCTTTCTCTCTAGGCAAGAAAAATCCGACTAAATTAGTCTTATATCTAGAAATAAGAGGATTTTCTGAGGGAAAATAGGTTGTATTTAGAGGAGGGAGATACGTTTATTNCCGCTGGAGGGGTGGAAAACACCAATCTGGCAGGCGGTGAAAGGGGATTTGGAGTTGTAGTCTGAGATGAAAGGGGAAACATTCTCTTCAGGCATGGCAATGAGCAGTCCCCCGGAAGTTTGTGCGTCGGCGGCCATGAGATGCTCATATTCCTGCAAACTGTCTCCAAACGCAATTTGCTGGGATGCATGGTCAAGGTTTCTCTTCGTCCCGTTGGGGACCACACCTTTTTCGGCAAGAGTTGCCGTGCCGCCTATGAACGGAAGCTGGTCGAATTTGATTTCAGCCGACACATTACTGGCTTCACACATTTCCAGAAGGTGACCGAGGAGACCGAATCCTGTCACATCGGTGGCGGCNGAGGCGCCGTATTTGATCATCAGTTCAGCGGCCAGNGCGTTGAGGGTAGTCATAAGAGCTGTGGCTTCCTGTATCAGATTATCCTCAGCTTCACCGTGTTTGATGGCTGNGGNGATAATACCAGTCCCGAGTGGTTTCGTCAGGATGAGGGCATCGCCGGCACAGGCCGTCGAGTTCTTCACTAATTGATCCACCGCAGCCCGTCCCGTCACTACCAGACCGTACTTAGGTTCTTGGTCATCGATGCTGTGTCCGCCTACAATGCTTATCCCGGCCTCCTTCGCCTTGTCTATNCCTCCTTGCAAGATTTCTGANAGTACCCGCATGGGAAGATCATTCTTTGGGAAAGCGACAATNTTCAGCGCAAAGAGTGGTGTGGCACCCATAGCATAGATATCCGAGATGGAATTGGCTGCAGCAATCTGGCCGAAGTCGTAGGGATTATCAACGATAGGCGTGAAAAAATCTACAGTTTGGACGATAGCTTCTTTGCCGTCGAGGCGTACCACTGCAGCATCGTCGACCCCATGGAAATCGACGACAATGCGCTCGTCTTCAGACACCGGCAGTTGACTCAGAACCTGAGCCAGGTCTTCTTGACCGAGCTTACAGGCTCAGCCNGAGCCGTGAGAGAATTGTGTGAGCCTTTTGGTCATTGTCCTTGCCATATGGTTGAGAATTTAGCCGTAGAGTGAATAGAGAGAAACAGTAAAGGTCAAAGGTCGGCAAGCTGTGCCACAATTTTCTCGGCTCGCTCTCGAATATCATCAAAATTTCTGTTNNGCATCNATTGAGGATCAAACAGCGGACCCACAAAACCGACACCGGCGGCGCCNGCCTCCAGCACTTCAACCATATTATCCAGNTTGACACCGGAGGTGGGGAAAATCTTCAGATGAGGCTGAGGCCCCAAGACGTATCGGATGTACTCAGCCACGTTGGGAGGTGCCGGGAAAAGTTTAACAAAATCAGCACCGGTCTCGTGCGCACGCTGCATTTCGGTAGGTGTCTGGGTACCGGGGATGGAGACCACTCCCATCTCACCAGTCTCCCTGATTACCGCAGGATCGCAGACGGGAGAAACAATAAACTGAGCTCCTGCATTGACCGCTTCTTTGGCCGCCTGGGGAGTCATGACCGTTCCGGCGCCTACCAGTAGGCTCTCATCCATAGAGCGGAACTGAGTGATAAGCTCCAGAGCACCCGGTGTGTTAAGGGTGAACTCAATGACCCTGAAGCCTCCTTNCACTGCAGCCGCCATGGCCTGCTCAGCCACGNACTGATCATCGGTCCTCACAATGGCGCTTATTTTTCTTGCCAGCANACCNTCTCGTATTTCTTTTCGGCTACTCATCTTGAAAGGGTAAATGAATTGAGAATATGCTGCTGAAGTGAGTCAGCTTTCTCATTCTGAGTCCTGAATTCCAGTGCCAGGAATTTGCTGTCAAGTTCAATAACATAGGAGACTGTCCGCATGTAAAAAGGACCGTCGTAATGGTTGTAGATATATTGCTTCCCGGATTGGCCCGCTAATTTGATTTCTCCGGCAGCTTTATGATCCGCCCAGAGGCCCCGTTCGTCGGCCTCTCCTTTTGTGGTGTAGTTTATGGCCAAGGCAGGGAAGCCGTTGTGTCTAAAATGAATGTCTCGACCTGTCTGGCTGGTCTGTAAGGTGTATGCAACGGGGTATTGAAGTGTATANCCCACACGTTCATTCTTATAGGTGACCCATCGGACACTGGCCATGGAGAGCGCCGGAGGGGGTTTGTTCTCACAACCGGAAGTCAGAATGAAAATAGGCAGAGCCAAAAAAAGACATTTTGGAAGACGCTTCATATTTATTAAGAACCCGTGAGGAATTTTCAGGTTCCCGAACTTTCTCATCTATTCCGAAAGCCTGTTGTACTTTTTCAGGACGGCTCGGAGGCGGTCGTGAGGCAGTGCATAAACAGTGTTGCCGTTTACGCCTACCATATCCTCAGCAGCCACCAAAGCATTGATGATAGCTTCTTCCGTGGCCTGGACGGTGGCCTTAAAAAGAGGGTTCATTTTCCCATTCGGCACCATGTTTACCGACACAGTGCCTTTGGCATAAGCCGCTCCGGGATTAGCTGTAGAGAAAGCAATGAAAATATCACCGGAGCCGTTGTGCGCCACGGTCCCGACTCGGGCGATACCGAGGGGAATACGGCGGGCCAATCGCTTGCACTGGTGGGCAACAAGGGGCGCATCCGTTGCAACAATAACAATGATGGATCCATCACCGTCCTGCGAATTCCGATTTCTTACCCGCTGAAGGTCTGTGATCTCTTTTCCCACAGGTACGCCTGATACCGTCAGGTCTTCCCGGGCACCGTAATTTGCCTGAACAAGTGCGCCGAGGGTATAGGTTTCTCCAGCTACCTCAATGACCCGCGATGAGGTACCGATCCCACCTTTGAAAGAGTGACAGATCATGCCGGTACCGCCGCCCACACCTCCCTCTTCCACCGGTCCGATGGATGCCCGGCTTAGGGCCTGGTGCGCGTGTTCTTCCTTTACATGAAAACCGTTGATGTCATTGAGGAAACCGTCATAGGTCTCCGCTACAACAGGGAGAGACCACCAGTAGCCGCTGGCATCGGCGCCGCCCTGATTGACACGCCATGAAATAACAGCATCTCTCACAATACCTACACTGTGTGTGTTTGTGATCATCACCGGACCTTCCATAAAGCCCGACTCCTCTACCCAGGTTGTCCCTGTCATTTCGCCATTGCCGTTGAGAGAATACCAGCCGGCAAACACGGGGTCTAAATAACTGTTGTCACCCCTTGGCAAAACAGCTGTAACACCAGTCCGGACAGGACCCTTTCCCACTTTAAGCCTGCCTTTACCCTTGATGATTGTTGAATGACCTACCTTTACGCCTTTTACATCTGTAATAGCGTTCATCTTTCCCGGTGTGCCATCAAAGGGGACGCCGAGATCTCTTGCACGGGGTTTATCATTTGCGGATAATGTTTGCAAAATCATGGACAGTACGATGGCCATTGTCCCCGGTTTCAAATGCTTCATTCTATGTTTTACTCCAAATGGATTTGCTCAAGTTTATTACATCATCAACGGTAGTAATCTCAACATTTTTCAGATAATCGAGATGGATCGATTTGAAGTCGAACTGAATATTTACTTGTTTCAAAAATGTGATAAGATCAGTGGGGAAGTGGGCTGTTTTAAGTGCGATTGCCAGCGTGGGAAAATCAGGGGTGGTTTTGTCTAGGGAATGCAGGGTCAGATTTTCTGTCTTTATCTTTTTCCGAAATTTTTTAAGGTCACCTAGCAGCAGTTTGTCCGAGAATTCCCAGGGAGCCGTTTCGTCTTTGATCGACTCCAGGAACCGGTAACCTGTCTCAAACGCTTCCATGAAGTGGTTTCCATAGATCCTGCCGGATAGTGCGTCGGTAAAAAAGCCGGTCAATCGTTGTTCCTGTTCTCTGACAGACTTTGACCAAATCCTGAAATAAGGCCGAAAAAGGAAATAACCGAACGGTGTCCGAAAAGAATTTTCTTTGTTGAAGAATCTTTTCACATCGTATGAAAGCCGTCGCACCTGGTGGCGGAGAGACTCCGGGAAAAGGTGAATCTGCTGTGATGCCGCATCACCACGCCCGTCCAAAAGAAAATCTTCTGGTATTTCCAGTTCCCGGGCATGGACGGAAAAAGATTTGTCCAACCCGTGAACTGTAATTGATATGAAGGCACCTAGATCGCTCATCTTGATGAGGTTGTGCAATGCTCGGTCAAACTCCGGAAGGGTACTGATTGAAGGGAGTTCAGGGCTGTCGATCAATTCTGGGAAGAGTGCGAGCTGGCCAGTAGTATCAAAGTGGGACATAATCACTTGAGTTTAAGATTCACTGTTGCAAGATGCAAGACGACCTCATTAACTAAATAATATACCCTTTGCCGTTGTGATACCATGTCTGACATGGTAAATTTTGATGAATAAAGAGCTGAGTAATAGTTCTGAATTAGGGCACACTCAAATAGATCCTCAGAAAAAAGCACCGATTCAATATGGCGGGGAAAAGCGTAGAAAAGATTGAAAATGTTGTTATCCGTTTCGCCGGAGATTCCGGAGATGGAATGCAACTGACAGGTTTCAGGTTTAGCAATACTGCTGCGCTTGTCGGCAATGATCTTGTAACATTTCCAGATTTTCCGGCTGAAATTCGGGCACCTCTCGGTTCCCTTGCAGGTGTGAGCGCATTCCAGGTTCAGTTCAGCAGCAAGGATATTTACACTCCAGGCGATCAGGTTGATTTGCTTGTGGTAATGAATCCGGCGGCGCTAAAAGTTCACTTCAAAGATCTAAGGCCCGGTGGAACAATCATTGCCAACGAATCCAGTTTCACCACCAAAAATTTGAGGATGGCCGGCTGGGAATCGAATCCTTTGGAAGATGATACGTTAGCCGAATACAGGTTACTCAACATCGAAATTAGCCGGCTGGTTGCTATTGCGGTAGAAGATATTGGACTGCCGAGCAAAACTGTCGAACGTACAAAGAATATGTTTGCTCTTGGCGTGGTCTACTGGATGTACGGTAGACCGATAGAGCCGACTGTTGAATGGTTTGAGGAGAAGTTTAAGTCTCGCCTAGAATTGGTGGAAGCCAATACGCGGGCACTAAAGGCAGGTTATAATTTCGGCGATATATCCGAACTATTTGCTACAACGTATCAGGTAGATCCGGCCCCACTTAAACCAGGGACTTATCGCAACATGACCGGGAACTATGCTATCGGGTTGGGACTGCTCACTGCAAGTAAGAAAGGTAATATCCCGCTATTTATGGGTGGTTATCCCATCACTCCTGCCAGTGATATTTTGCATCAGCTTTCCTACTACAAGAACTTTGGTGTGAAGACGTTCCAGGCTGAGGATGAAATCGCCGGTATCGGTGCGGTGGTTGGTGCTGCATTTGCCGGGAATCTGGCCGTCACTGCTTCATCGGGTCCCGGTATTGCACTTAAAAGTGAAGCCATCGGTCTGGCGGTTATTACTGAACTGCCTCTCGTCATTATCAATATTCAAAGGGCTGGCCCGAGCACAGGTATGCCTACAAAAACTGAGCAAGCGGATCTTTTCCAGGCATTGTTCGGTCGCAACGGTGAAGCGCCTTTGCCGGTTCTTGCACCCTCTACGCCTGGGGAGTGTTTCCATTTTGCCTACGAGGCTTGCCGAGTTGCCCTGAAATACATGACTCCCGTTTTTGTCCTTTCTGATGCATCCTTGGCCAACGGTGCTGAACCGTGGCTTCTTCCAAATCTGGATGAACTGACTCCAATTGACTTTGAATATAAAAAGGGTAGTAACGGAACGTTTAAACCGTATGCGCGTGACGAAAAGACCCTAGCCAGGGCTTGGGCAATTCCGGGCACACCGAAACTTGGACATCGCATTGGCGGTCTTGAGAAGGAGGATCTGACTGGGGATGTGAGTTATGATGCCGACAACCACGATCTCATGGTTCGGCTGAGGGAGCAGAAGATAGCCAGCATGGTGAAAGAGATTCCACCGACTGAAATCTATGGTGACACCACAGGGGATGTTCTTGTTCTCGGATGGGGTAGTACGTTTGGTGCTATCCGAACCGCTGTGGAGAGTCTACGCCAGGAGAAGTTATCTGTGAGTCACGCACACATCAGATGGATGAATCCATTGCCGCCTGATTTAGGTGAGATTCTTCTAAAGTATCAAAAGGTATTAATTCCTGAAGTGAATTTGGGGCAACTGTCAAGGCTTGTAAGATCTGAGTATCTGATCGATGCTGAAGGATTGAATCTTGTCAGAGGCAGGCCTTTCAAAGAGTCATATGTTGCGGAAAAGATCAGGGAGATGTTGTGAGGTTGCCATGACCGAAGTAAAGGAACAACAGATCTTATCCAGGAAGGATTTCATTTCTGATCAGGATGTCAGGTGGTGTCCTGGTTGCGGTGATTATTCCATTCTTTCTCAAACTCAGAAGACATTTCCCAGTTTTGGGATACCGAAAGAGAACATTGTATTTATATCGGGCATCGGATGCTCAAGCCGTTTTCCGTACTATATGAATACGTACGGTTTTCACACCATCCACGGCCGGGCACCTACTATTGCTTCGGGCGTCAAACTGGCCAATCCGGAACTCTCTGTCTGGGTGGTGACGGGCGACGGCGATGCCCTGAGCATTGGCGGCAACCATTTTATTCATGCTCTGCGAAGAAACATTGATATCAACATTATCCTCTTCAACAATCAGATTTATGGGCTGACGAAAGGGCAATATTCACCCACATCTGAGATGGGGAAGGTGACAAAATCGACCCCTTTCGGTTCACTTGACAGACCGTTCAATCCACCCGCGGTAGCATTGGGGTCTCAAGCTACGTTTGTGGCGAGGACTGTGGATAAATTTGNGCACCACATGCAAAACATGTTACGTCGCCAGTACGATCANAAAGGGACAGCTTTTCTGGANGTATATCAGAATTGTCTCATTTTTAATGATGGTGCATTCAAACATCTTTCAGAAAAGGAGCTCATAGACGACAATGTTCTTTTTTTAGAACACAGCAAGCCCATGATTTTTGGCAAAGAGAAAGATAAGGGGCTTCGTCTTGACGGTTCGACCCCCCAGATCGTTTCGCTTGACAAAGGCTATTCGCAAGACGATCTGGTAGTTCATAATGAGAACGACCTCAACTTGGCCGGGATTCTGGCTAATCTCACCTATGTGCATGAGTTCCCGACACCTGTGGGAGTACTATATCAGGAGGAAGAGCAGACCTATGACTATCTTCTCGTNCAACAGATTGAGCAAGCGAAAGAAAAACTTGGCGAAGGTGATCTTCAGACGCTTATAGCAGGGACGGACACATGGGAGGTCTCTTAGCCCACCCACCCGCTCGGGAAACCCGTTGTTTTCCTACCTTTACATTCTCTCAACATTCATTCAGAAAAAGGATTAGTTATGTCTTTTCGAACTGAGAAAGATACTATGGGCGAGATCGAAGTGCCGTCCGATCGGTACTGGGGCGCGCAGACCCAGCGGTCACTTCAAAACTTTAAGATTGGCGGTGAGCAATTCCCAAGAGGGTTTATCAGGGCGTACGGTCTGGTAAAACAGGTTGCCGCCGAGGTTAACAGTGAAATTGGTGTGTTAGATAAAGATTTGGCAAAAGCCATCGGTGAGGCGGCGCAGGAGGTGATTGACGGCAAACTGGACGACCATTTCCCACTGGTTGTTTGGCANACAGGCAGCGGCACACAGACGAACATGAACTTCAATGAGGTCATTGCCAACCGCGCCATTGAAATGTCCGGTGGCGAGATGGGTTCTAAGTCGCCTGTGCATCCCAATGATCACGTCAACAAGTCACAGTCCACCAATGACACATTTCCGTCAGCAATCAATATTGCCGCTGCCATTCAGATCAATGAACATCTGTTGCCCAAAGTGAAAGGGCTCANGGACGCCTTGACGGCAAANGCAGAAGAGTTTTCGAAAATTGTCAAACTGGGNCGGACCCATCTTCAGGACGCCACACCCCTGACACTGGGACAGGAGTTTTCNGGCTATGCATCCCAGCTGGATCATGCCCTGANGGCTGTTGAAAACGCTTTGCCTCATCTGTACGAGCTGGCGTGGGGCGGTACGGCTGTTGGGACAGGTCTGAATGCTCCTGAAGGGTATGCCGAAAAAGTGGCGGATAGAATTGCCGAGAAAACTGGTTTACCGTTCAAAACTGCACCAAACAAGTTCGAAGCCATGGGGGCTCACGATTCGGCCGTNGANATGTCNGGNGCTCTGAAGACAATGGCTGCNTCNCTAAACAAGATCGCCAATGATATTAGGTGGCTTGCCAGCGGTCCCCGCTCTGGNATTGGTGAAATNTCTTTACCTTCTAATGAACCCGGTTCATCTATCATGCCCGGTAAGGTGAACCCTACACAGGCGGAGGCCATCACCATGGTGGCTGCCCAGGTGATGGGAAATGANACAACACTTACTGTGGCCGGNGCATCGGGAAANTTTGAGCTAAATGTNTTNCGTCCTGTTATTGCATTCAACCTGCTTCAGTCCGTAAAACTCCTGGGAGATGCGGCTGACTCCTTCAGCGTGAACTGCGTAGCGGGTATTGAGCCAAATCTTGAGCGAATTGACGGTAATCTCCGTAACTCACTTATGCTGGTAACAGCCCTGACGCCGCATATCGGTTATGACAAGGCCGCTGAAGTGGCCAAAAAAGCTCATGCAGACAATTCAACATTGCGGGACACCATCGAGAAGCTAGGATACATGTCAGGNGANGAGNTTGACGAAAANGTGAAACCGGNGGAGATGGTTTCGCCCACCAAACGCAGCTGAGAACTTTTCNTCTTTTTTTTCGTTATTTTCATNAAGGAAGCCTGTTTAACGGTTTCCAAATNCNTTAATTTCCGAACCTGTGGCNGTGAAANAGAAAAAGACCTCTTCAACCGGGAAGATAATCTTCCGTGTATTGATCATNTTCTTCGGGTTTACTTTTCTGANCGTCGGTTATTTTTGGANCNTTTCCCGCGANCTCCCTTCTCTGGAACAGCTGGAAAACTATGATCCTGATCTTGTGACGCGCATCTTTTCCGCTGACGGTGTACTCCTGAAAGAGCTCTACACCCAGAGGCGTGTTTTCGTGGACTTGGAGGAGATCCCTGCAGATNTGGTGAATGCNGCNGTGGCGTCAGAGGATCGGCGTTTTTATTCCCATTGGGGAATATCACTTCGTGATGTCATAAGGGCGGTGGTCATCAACGCCATTCCNCCGCCNAGGTTCAGGCAGGGATTCAGTTCAATCACCCAGCAGTTGGCTCGAAATCTCTANGATACCATCGGTTTCAAAAAGACCATCNCGCGGAAACTTAAGGAGATGATNACCGCNATTCAGATTGAGCGNACATACACTAAGGAAGAGATTCTTGAGATGTATGTNAACTCNATTCACTTTGGTCACGGNACTTTCGGTGCTCAGGCTGCGGCGAAAAGGTATTTNAAAAAGGANGCTTCAGACCTGACTCTGGATGAATGCGCCATGCTGGTGGGTATATTACCCAGGCCGGCNACCTACAGTCCCATCAATAATCCGGAGCGAGCCATGCGCAGGCGTAATATTGTGTTACGACTTATGCGTAAACAAAACTTGATTACACAATCCAGGTATGCCGAAGCACGGACCCTTGAACTGAGAGTAACACCTAGAAGAGACGATCTCGGTAAAGCACCCTACTTCACGGAGCACGTTCGCAGGATCCTTGAGCAGGAAGATGAAGCCCTGGACTTGAACATTTACAGGGATGGCCTCATCATCTATACAACACTGGACAGCCGACTTCAAACGGCGGCCGAAAATGCTGTCATGCAAACAGTGGTGGCGAACCAAGAGAAACTCAACAGCCGTCTTTTCAAAGACCGGGATGAGTTCGAGGAACTGGCCTATCTTGGCATCTATCCTGAAGATTCAGTAAAGGTGATGCTGGAAGGGAAGGCGCCTCTTTATGAAGAATTGCGTGACAAGCTTCTTGTGCAGACTGCTTTCGTTGCCGTGGAACCAAAGACAGGACACATCAAAGCCATGATTGGAGGGCGTCCTGATTATTACGATCAGTTCAACAGAGCGACGCAAGCGCAACGTCAACCGGGATCTATATTTAAGCCATTTATCTACACCACAGCCATCGACAACGGCTACGCTGTTACACATCAACTGCTGAACCAGCCTGTGGTGCTGAACATACAGAGCGCTTCCGGAGAGTGGGAAAAGTGGATGCCCAGCAATTACGATGGAACGACAGGCGGACTCACCACACTTCGGGAGGGATTGAGAAGATCTCTGAACCTTATTTCAGTACGAATGGTGCAGGAGTTGGTACCGCCAGAAGTGGTGGCCAACACTGCCCGCCGAATGCACCTCACCACGCCTATCCGCGCCGTTGACGCAATCGCCTTGGGAACATCGGAAGTCTATCCGCTGGAGATCACTTCCTCCTATGCCACTTTTTCCAACAGCGGTGTCTGGAGCAAGCCTATGGCCATTCAGAGGATCGTGGACAGATTTGGTGTGACTATCAAAGAATATTCACCTCACAGGGAAGAGGTGTTAAGTGAAGAGACCGCTTTCATGATGACCGATCTTTTGCGCACGGTTTTGGATCAGGGGACGGGTGGAAGGGCCAGGTGGATGTACAAGTTTACCCATCCCGCAGGCGGGAAAACAGGCACCACACAGAACTGGACCGACGCGTGGTTTGTCGGTTATTCACCGTACCTGGCGGCGGGCGTTTGGTTTGGGGTAGACGATCCCAAGGTAAGCCTCGGTTCAAAACAGGACGGCTCCCGGGCGGCGCTACCGGCCTGGGCACGGTTCATGAGAGCGGCACACGATAGCATGGGGTGGAAGCACAAGGATTTCCCTCAGCCTGACGGNATTTCAAAAGAAAAGATCTGTACTGTCTCAAAAGACTTTCCCACGCGGTATTGTCCTGTTGAAGAAGAATTTTTCATCACCAAGTATGCCCCTACACGTTCCTGTCGTATCCATACAGAGGGTTCACCCCGCAGGGAACGGGAACGGTCCGGTTAAATAATCACATCCTCTGGTCTGAAAGGGGTGTNNTCAATCTTCACGGCNGATTTTATCTGACGGCACGCCCGGCTCACAGTTTCTTNATCGCTNCCGTGACAAACGGCTAAANNACCGCCGCTCTCAACCTCTTCTCCCAGCTTTNTTTCGAACCGGACGCCGCCGGACGGATCNATACGTCGACNNGATTTTTCATCAAAAACGGTNACACTGTTGACAGCCCAACCAATTTTTTCTGTATCCATGNACCGGACAACACCGGATCTTTCCGCCTCAACGGTTTTTTCGAAAGGAGGNGTGTGAAAAGTGTCTCCGTNGTGGAGTGAAGACGGATCACCGTCGTGGGCTTCGATCATTTCTTCAAGTTTNGCCATGGCCGAGCCTGAAGAGATGGTTTTTTCAATGGCGGACAGCGGGTTCTTAACGCCGGCGTGTTTGAGCACAGGCTCCGCCAGTGAGGTGACCACGGCCATGAGGTCTGGTTCACCTTCACCTTTCAGGCACGATACCGATTCCTGGATCTCATTCCAAAGACCGGCTTCGCGGCCCAGTGGCTGGTCCATTCGGCTGTAGACAATATTGGTAGAAACGCCAAATTGTTCACCGGCCATTTTCAGTTGTTCGCCCAATTTTTTCGCCTTTTTCACGGTTTTCATGAAGGCACCGTTTCCTACCGTAATGTTCATGGCCAGGACCTCGATCCCTTCAGCAATTTTCTTGCTCATAATGCTGCCGCAAATGAGCGGAGTGGAAGCGANAGTGCCTGTTTTGTCCCGGAGAGTGTACATCTTTCTATCGGCAGGACAGATCTCAGACGTTTGGCCCGAGAGGCTCAGGCCTACCATTTCCACAGTCCGGCGGAATTCTTCCAGAGAGAGGTCAATCCTGTAACCAGGAATAGATTGAAGTTTGTCCAGCGTACCGCCAGTGTGGCCCAGGCTTCTCCCGGAGATCATGGGGACGGCCAGACCGCAAGCCGCCAGGATGGGTGCAATAATGAGTGACACTTTGTCTCCCACGCCGCCTGTTGAATGCTTATCCACCACTACTTTTTCCAGATGGGAAAAGTCCAGCCGTTCACCAGAGGTGACCATAGCCTCTACCACAGCCAGCATTTCTTCATCGGTCATATCGTTGTCATAAACGGCCTTCAGCCACACTGTTATCTCTTCATCGTTGATCTTTCCGTTGCTGTAGGCATGAATGATCTGAACAATCTCTGAAGAGGTGTTAGCACCGCCCGCCGCCTTTTCACGGACGATGTTTTCGATATTCATTAGGAGAGCTTTTTCTTTCCCTTGCGGAAAGAAGGAGTCTGGAACATGGTTCGTTCGTGTGTTGCCTGGTAAGTCATAACCAGGCCCACAGCACCGAGGACGATATTCGGCATCCACATGGCAACAGCACCATGGAGATAGTTTCGGTCCGCCATTTCTTCACCGCCGATAAGGAACAGATAGTAGAGCAGCACAAAACCGAAGCTGAAAACGATGGCTGTGAAAAAACTCCCCTTCCGGGTCATAATGCCCAACGGTGCACCTACCAGGACAAAAACGATACAGGCTGAAGGCAGGGAGAATTTCTTGTGGATTTCCACTGTATAGCGGTTGATGCTTCTTTCGTAACCGGCGATCATCTGGTAATCAGTCCTGACCCGCAGGGAGAGATTTATTAAATCCTGACTTCTACTGATAGAACGATTGGGATCACTGACGGTTTCCTTTTTCTCAATATTTTGCTGCTTTTTGACCAGCGTCATAAGATCTTCCATAGTGGCGGGGATAGGTGTGTCTGGGAAACTGAACTCGAATTCTTTTATAATCCGTTCTTCGATGGCAGCAGTTCTTTTGCGGTAACCGGCAATCTTCTCATCCATCATATTGAGTGTCATTTCCCTGTCTGTGCGGGAGCCGGTCTCTCTTCTTTCCAGCATTAGATCCTCCGCCGGGATGGTAATCCGGTGACGGTCAAAAATGATTCGCCTGTAATTCTGGTAATTATTCACTTCCACTTCGTGGATCTCACCGTCGTAGAGTGTTACCATGATGGCGTCATCCAGCGGCTGAAAAGATCCTTCTTTTGCCCGGATGGAGGTCTGCGTCACAGTCCTGTCTTTGCCGTATATATGTACGTCCTGATACCTGTCGCCCCTTTTCCCCTTCACAATGAAACTGTATTGGGGCAGATCATCAATGAAATAGCCCGCTTCCACATTGAGGTCGGGTCGCTTTCGGTAAATATCTCTGGCCAGCATTCTTGCGTTGTGGTTCATGTGCGGAAGCACGGTATTGTTGAACGTCATTAGCGGCACAGCAACGAGGATGGAGAAAGTGAGGGCAGGCCACAGGATGCGGGTGAAGCTGACACCTGAGGAGCGCAGTGCTGTAATCTCGTTGTCTTCGGAAAATCGACCGAACGCCATAAGTGTTGCCACAAGAACAGCCACTGGTGCCGCCAGCGCAATGATCCACGCTGTGTTCAGAAAAAGGTATTCCAGGATAATATCTATGGGGAGTCCCTTCCCCAGAAAGCGATCTACTGCTCGGAGGAGGAAATTGGTGAAAAGCAAAAAGATGACAATAAGCAGGGCATAGAGAAAAGGGAGGAAGTGTTCTTTAAGAATATACCGTGTGAGGAGTTTCATGACTGCCAGCTTGATTCAACTAAAAATACAGCCAAGAGATAACCGCATACAAAGGTAATGAGGTTTGAGCCATTAATATATTTAGACGAAGATCGCCTAATGATAGCGGGTGAGGAACGGGATTCGAACCCGCGACCGCCAGGACCACAACCTGGAGCTCTAACCAGCTGAGCTACCCCCACCAGTGATTTTCCCCATAGCGAGGGGATTAAACTTCCAAAGCCACCAAATGAACTATCTCAAACTTTGGGTACTCTTCTCTATAGAGAATTTAATGTATTGTAACGGACAGTATGAAACAGTGGTTTGCGAGTTCAGACTGGTTGTTACACATGTTCCTCATGAATCGAATTTCTGTTTCAACTATAAGGAAACGGTACTACCGTGACTATGCACTGGAATACTGAATCCAAATTCCAGTAACACTGGATTAATTAGGTGGTGTATACTCTCCAGCCGACTCTTGCATTAGATAAGCTTTCCCATCTTCGATTACAATGGTATTTGCAAAGAATCCGATACGCAACTGTTCACCTGTGGCATCAATCAGCTGCCATTCACCACTGGCGATAAACAGTCCAGGAGCCAGCGCCTTCGACGATAACACTTCCGCACTCAGAGTTGATCCACCATAAGGATTATCCGCAGCAAGCATCATCGCGAACCCGTCTTCAATCGCCTGGCGACCAAACCACACCTCCTGCACATCGCTGTTCACACGTCTCCCTTCCGGATGAAACTGGGTGGCAAGTGCCGCAGCATCGCCTGCATTCCAAGCGCTGATGAATCCTTCCGCAAGGCTCTGATTGTGCGATTCCATCTCAGCTTCAGTTGGCAGGGATTTTTCTGCCGGAACACATGCGAACAGTACACATGCAAATAGGACAGCAACGGAACGTGACGATCTCATGAATGGTTTGTTTTTCATGATTGTACCTCCATTTTCTCCAATATATAAAAATATCTATTCTAAGGCGATGTTTTTCCTTTCTGTGGTGGTTCCCTTGACATTGAGAGCTTGAGTGGATAGATTGGTTCTTACTGTGAAAAAGCTACTNCCGCTATTGATACTCACCCTGTTTCTGGGATGTGCAACTGTACATCAACCGATTGGCATGGATTCAAATAAGACAAATAAGTTTAGTATTGGAGAGTTGAATAAATATAGAACAGATGATTCAAAAACTAAGTTCTATTTTCAGTTATCATTTGAACAAGCATTNGATNTNATTACATCAACCTNTTTTGATTTAGATATTCCGNTATATTATCCNCTNAAAGACGATTCTCAACAAATAATAAAAATAAAATCGGGNAANTTCNTTGCNAAATTGGGNNTTGATTGNGGTAAGGANGGTACAGCNGGNGCNTTTGGNNAGGGTTCTGATTTAGCAAGTGGAATATTGGAAATCTATTTGGANAAGGTAGATAATGAAAATATAAGTGTGGAAATAAAAACTANTTTTTCAAGAACTCAATCTACTGGAGGAGAAGGTGGTTATACAAAAAATCTATATTTTGATTCAACTGGTAGAAATGAAATTATTGTTCTTGACAATTTATTAAAATATGAAAAGTCAAAATAAAAAGCCCCACATTCGTGGGGTTTTTTGTTCCTAGACCTCCTGATTGACTTTACCGCATTCTATTAACTATTTTAACTATTTATTTGGGGACCGCGTCCAAATAACTGCATTGGCAATCTCCTGATAACTGCAGAAAGATGAAACGGAATATATATCAGCATTTTTTCACGCTTATTATCCTGTGTATTGGAGTCATCCATGCTCAGACCTATAAAGTAGTTGATTCCGGGCAGAAAAATTTTTATAACATCAATACAATAAATACCATAGAAATCACTTTTGTTGAATCCAATTGGGATCAGATTTTGGATCAGTTGTATGCGGCCGGAGATGAAGAACGACTGGTTGGGACGGCCCTGATCAATGGTGTGCAATTCGACAGTGTCGGCGTGCGTTACAAAGGCAATAGCTCTTATAGACCCAATCAAATCAAGAATCCGTTGAATATTAAACTGGACCACATTATTAACGATCAAGAACTGGATGGCTACGGTACGTTAAAGCTGGCCAATGCCTTTAAAGATCCCAGCTTTGTGCGCGAGGTGTTGAGTTATGAAATTGCGCGCAAATACATGCCGGCCAGCAAAGCAAATTTTATCAAAGTGTTTATCAACGGTACTTATTTGGGCCTTTACTCCAGCGTGCAGTCGGTGGACAAGTTTTTTATGGGGAACCATTTCAACAGCAATGAGAATGCGCGCTTCAAGGGGGAGTTAACCAACGATTCGCCTCAGAATCAAATTAGTGTGTGGGACTATCTGGGTACGGATTCGACCGGTTATTACTACTATTATGAATTAAAATCCGATTATGGGTGGCGTGATCTCGTCGAGTTCCTGGATACGTTAAATAACGATACGGAGAACGTCGGAGACGTTTTCAATGTGGACCGGCATTTGTGGATGCTTGCTTTTGATATTCTCATGGTCAATCTGGATGCGCCGATTAATTTTGGCCACAATTACTATTTATACAAAGACGATGCCGGACAATTCAATCCTCTCATTTGGGATTTGAATGAGAACTTTGGTGGATTCAATGCGATTCTTGGACAAGGCGGTGGACCGGGGAAACCACCATTGGGTGTTACTGGCATGCAGCAACTGGATCCCTTTTTTAATTCGACCAACGCTTACTATCCCATCGTCAGCAAAATACTATCCGATCCGACCTACAAAAAGATGTACGTTGCTCATACAAACACGATGATGTCAGAAATTTTTTCAAACGGCTGGTACAAAGAGAGGGCATTGGAAATCCAAAGCATCATCGACGCAGAAGTGAAAGCCGATCCGAACAAATTATACACGTATAATAACTTCCTTGATAATATCGACAACTCCATTGGCGGAAGTGGTCCACCAGGACCCGGAAATCAGACCATTGTCGGCATTGCCGAGCTCATGGAAGGCAGGCTCACTTTTCTCAATGCACAACCGGAATTCCAGGCGACGGCACCATCGATCAGCAACGTTTCCAGCGCACCATTAACTATCACTCCGCATTCCGATGTATGGTTCAGTGCAGAAGTAAGCGATGCTGATCTCGTGATGCTTACCTGGCGAAATAGCATTAGTAGCCGGTTTGAAAAAATTGCCATGCTTGATGATGGGAACCACAATGACGGTGTGACCGGTGATGGTGTTTACGGAGCTTCCATCACTGTTAGTGGGAGTGAGGTTCACTTTTATATCTACGCTGAAAATGAAGATGCGGCGAAGTTTTCTCCCGAACGCGCAGAATATGAGTATTACACGCTCGCGATAACTTCGGGAGACTTGGTGATTAATGAATTCATGGCGGACAACGACTCGGTTGTTGCAGACCAGGACGGCGAATTCGATGACTGGATCGAATTGTACAACAACAGCAATAGTGCCATTTCATTGAACAGTTACTACCTGAGTGACGACGGCACCGATCTGACCCAATGGATTTTCCCCGACACCTCAATCACTTCCAAGGGTTATTTAATCATCTGGACCGATGATGATGGTACCCAAAGCGGCTTGCACGCGAATTTCAAATTATCAAAATCCGGTGAAGCGATCTATTTGGTCAATTCCGACACTTCTATCATTGATGAAATTACTTTTGGCGCGCAAACAACCGACTTGTCCACTGGTCGCTATCCAAACGGTACCGGTGCCTTTATGGAAATGACCCCAACTTTTGCAGCCGAGAACCAAAACACGACGGTCAGTATCGAGGATAATCCATCCTTGGCTCCATCAACTTTTGCACTGGAACAAAACTACCCTAACCCGTTCAACCCTTCCACCACAATCAGCTATGACCTGCCACAACAAGCTCAGGTCACCCTTGATATTTTTGATATAATGGGTAAACAGAAAAAGACTCTGGTCAACCAGCCACAGGATGCTGGTAATAAGTCAGCTGTCTGGAACGGGACTGATGAGTTTGGCAGACCAGTGAGTGCCGGTGTCTACCTGTACCGGATACAGGCTGGAGAGTTCACTCAGACCCGGAAGATGGTGCTGTTGAAATAAATCTACCCTTTCTACAATATCAAGCCCCACATTCGTGGGGTTTTTTGTTTGTGGATTTAGGTCAGGCTCATAACCCGATGGGTGGATATTTGTTACTGTAAGGTTTTATTAAGATGCGGGTAGTAGAATAGTATTGGTAATTTCGGATAATCAGATAACAGGAGTGGATTATATTAGAATTATACACAAATTACTTATCAGTCAGATATGGATGAAAAGTATCACATGACAATAAAGAACAGAAATTGAATCTATGAGTTACATTATTCTTTCTATACCGATTTTCTTTTTCCTCATTGGCATCGAGCTTCTCATTTCGTATCTAAAGAAAAGTAACCTCTATCGAGTTGTGGTGAATTCATCATCAGGGGATGACGTTATTTTCTCAGGGAATATCATTGATTCCAAATTGACTTTCAACAAATTTGATGATATCAGAAATATCATACAATTTAAGTTTACG
>PBTS01000035.1:0-30731 GCA_002729175.1 Fidelibacterota bacterium | reverse complement strand
AATTGACAGCCATGGCAACTGTAACCGATCCGTCATCCAGAGGAATACTTTCTGCTCTACCTTCCATATACTTAATGATTGAGCTGTTGGGGTCGTCAGNGTTTTNTTCTCTTGCAATCTTAATCATGCCNGAGGTNGGATCGATACCNATCACTTGACCCCGGGTAACTTTTTCCGCNACTGCCCGGCANGAGGTCCCACTNCCGCAACCGATATCCAATACTACGTCTGTTTTATCAAAGAAGGCTAGNTCTACGGCCAATTTGGTAGAGAAATGGTCTCCATATTCTTCTGCGTACCATTCGGCCGCCTCATCATCCCATATGAGGTCATGATGAGGTTCCACTGTGGAGTTATCTAAATTTGGGTGCGAAGTTCTGATGTTGCCACATCCTTATCACTTTACCAGAGTTATCGGTCTCGAAAATTATTTCTTCCCCCAATTCATCATCATCGCGGATACGTCTAAAAGTTCCATCCTTAATATATTTTAATTTAGTTATCCCCTTTACAGGTGAACTTGTAGGCAATCCCATCATAGCCAACTCACCTTCCCATGATATAACAGCGGTTTCGCCGCCCCAGGGTGCTTCGCTGTAGTGACCCAGATATTTTTCAAATTCTGGTTTTAGTAAATTGATTTCGTCCTCAGAATTTGCTTCCTTCAATGCAGGAGAAAAGATTTTATATATCTGCTGAGCAAACATACGGGAGTTCACACCAGAAGCATTGGACATAAAGACAGTAGCTACTTTATTATTTGTCTGAATCAGAAGCTGAGATCGGTAACCAGGGCAACTACCGCCATGTCCAATAAATTTTTTATCGTCATCTNGCCAGACAGAAAAACCCAGTCCCCATGCTGGTTGCCAGTCCTCATCAAGGAAATGAACACGGTGCATTTCACGAAGTGTATTGGCATTAATAATTTNATTTCCCCCGTTTTCAAGGAGCCGGAACTGCCATGAAGCAAACTTTGCAAGATCATCAACAGTAGAACTGAATCCCGCCGCTGGACCGATGCCTTGAGCGTGAAACAATTCTACCTGAGGACGTTTCCCATCCCTGTTCCGGGCAGAATGGCCTACTGCCAACTGTTTGCCATAGAGCTTTTTAGGCATAACGGTTCTTGTATCTTCCAGACCGAGGGGCTTGATAATATTTTTTTCAACATAGGTATCAAAATCAGTTCTCGAAATCTTTGCAACAATCTCACCAGCCAGTGTCAGCCCAAGGTTGGAATACTGAAAATAGGTATCGGCCGGGTACAGAGTTTCCTGAGAAGAAATTTTTTCTTTTATNGATTTGCTTGATGGAAAAGGAAAATCAGGGGGAGACCAGTAAGGAAAATCTGATTCTCTAGGTAATCCTGAAGAATGAGTAAGTAAACTTTGAACTGTCGCTACGCCCTTCTCTGAGTGCAAATTGTTAATCTCGAACCAAGGTAAATGCTTTGAGACAGGATCATCTAGACGCAATTTTCCTTGATCTCTAAGTTGCATAATGGCAATACTGGTAAATAGTTTTGAGATGGAGCAGATGCTGTGTACAGTTTCAGATGTTGCCCTAACCTTTTTGTCAGGATTTGCATAACCAAAGCCACCGCTCCAGATGAGTTCCTGATCATGGACCACAGCAGCTGATAATCCCGGTAGGCCCTCATAATCCCTCTGGGCATCGAGCCAGATCTCCAGCAATTGTACCGCTTCAGAAACACGGGGATGATCGACAGTATTCTTCGAATCGGCAAGAATAATTGTCAATAAAAATGTGATATGGACCAATATGAATCTTTTCATTGTATTTCCTTTTATATTATTTACTCTTCCCCTGTTCTTTGATCATTTCAACTACCGAAACCAGTAGATCATTCGGAACCGGTACGGTGAGATTGTAATGACTGATTTTCCATTCTTCTCCAATTTTCTCCAATACACCTGTTCCTCTGCATTCTCCGTATTTTGCGTTCACCACTGTTTCGTCAAACCACGCCGTATCCCTGTTTTCGTTGAAATAGATATAGCGTGAAGTAGGGGTATAGGTCCACCCTTTGCCCGANTTAAATCGANCGTTNGCGTAANNCTTGAATTCAGCTATAGGCCACCTTTCTGTGNCGTCCGTACCCATGAAAACCGCATCATCAGAAAAAAGTGAAAAGTATTTCTTTCCATCTGCTTCATGAGCATAAAGGTGGAGTGCATCCAGAGTTGAGGTCACTGCCTTTCT
This sequence comes from Fidelibacterota bacterium, assembly GCA_002729175.1. Lineage (GTDB taxonomy): Bacteria > Fidelibacterota > Marinisomatia > Marinisomatales > S15-B10 > UBA2125. The sequence continues at coordinate 28,505 of PBTS01000035.1, read as the reverse complement.
GTCTTGATCCTGGGCTTGTAAAGCGGTTATGATGAATAGNATCGACAGTGATATTCTAACGTACTTTTCGAGCATTTTACTACCCTTTGAATATTTTATATTGATTCCCATATCNGCCTCCTAGCNGTTATACTATTTNTTTATCCGCTTTGGAAAGAAACGAGGAACTGATGGTGAGTATTCAGCATAGTTNTCTCCAAATTNGTCAAGAGTCTGCCAGGGTATTCATTCTTTACTTAATATCAAATGGCTCAGTCACAGCATNCGGTCCGATCCCTCGCTTCGATTTTTTCACCATTTTAGCAACTTCCTCCATAAGTCTGGCATTGTTGGTGACGATACCATCCTTGATTGTGTGAACAATTCCCTTTGTGCGAATCATCTCACCATCTTCATCTATGGTGAGCGCACCGAAGCTGTATAGGAATCGAAGATTGTATGCGGGGTTGCCATCTACCAACGCCAGATCCGCAATGTAACCTGGCCTGACAAGTCCCAAATTATTCTGTCGAAGTGTTTGAGCACTGTTGAGAGTAGCTGATTTTATCACTTCAAGATTGTGCATTCCTGATTCTCGGAGAAGTTGTAGTTCCCGGACGTTTGAGAATCCCGGTGTTGCCCAGATATAGTTATCATCTGTTCCATAGGCAACACGACCGCCTCTTTTATTGAATTCATAGATAAGGTCTCCCCACAAATCAAAAGCGTAATACCAGTAATATTCATCATCGGAGGTCCAGTCGTAGTGATATGAGCCGTGATAAGCCGGATTAGGAAGGTTCCAGTTGATAAGGGCCTGATGGGTATACTTTTTATGCCATGGTAAGCTTTGTGACCGCACAATGTCCCGATTGGCTTCGTATACCACTCGGGTCGGGAGCATGGTTACACCATAGGCAACAAGAGAGTCAGCCACCTCTGAAAGAAGTCTTTTTTTATCGGCATCAACCCAAACTTTACCAGCGTGGCGGAACCTGGCATTTTCATCATTGTAATTGTAATCCCGAGGGAAATCTTGAACGGAGCGGTCCAACGAAGATTCACCATAACCGTAATGGTGTTCAATCATAGTAACCCCGAGCCGAGCCGCATCCACAGCCTGAACTACAGCATTTGAGGAAGGAGGGAGGTGAACAGTGGTAATGCCGCCGTTTTCCCAGACCGCCTTACAGGCAGCGCCGAACAACTCTTGACTCCAAGCCTGACCACCGACGCTAACCACATGAGCACCTTGGGCACTCATTCTACGGACGATCTTGTCCGCATTTTTTGGATCATCCTTTTCGACTTGAGTCATATCGACATTTCTTCCCCAACCCCAGATGGGAAAAAGACGGGGAGCTAGGATTTCATTATTCTTACTTTTTTCTGCTTCAGACATGCCGGCTTCAAGTCCCCGGTCGGCAGCGGGTACAAGTGTTGTTACACCGTGAGCCAATTTCAGGTAATAGACATATTCGATCTCCATAGGTTCTTTCCGGAGATGCATGTGCAGGTCGGTCATTCCTGGCATGGCATATAATCCGGTTCCATCTATCAATCGATCACCTTTGGCACGGTCAGTATCGCCACGTCGTTCAGCAGTGACAGGATCGAAAGGTGTCATTTCAGTGATCATGTTCTTCTCTATAACGATATCATAAGGCCCAACCGGTGGACCACCATGGCCTGGTATCACCATAATGTTCTGGATCACCAGTTTCTCGTATGGTCCTTCAGCAAGATCCCCGAAACGCTTTGGTGAAGCGTAAACATTTTTTATAACGAAAAGGGTCAATAAAAGGCAGAAGAGTCGTTTCATCCTTAACCTCACTTTACATTTATTTTCCAGAATTGTCCACTTACTGTATCAGTTTAAAATACTGACCCACAAAACGCAAGCCAATCAAATGAAATCTTTAAACTGTTTTGGCGTGTAGAGCTTGGGAACAGAAATTCAGATGAATTCTCTGTGAAGAACGCCTGTAAGGCATCCTATAGCGCCCGCAGCTTTGCTAAGTTCAGAAACATCAATCGCATGACATTTAATCTCGAGATTTTCAAGGAATGACTGAAGATTGGGATTCCCGGCGGGCATGACAATTTCCCGGGGAGCAATGGTAACAAAATTAAATCCGGAATGAGCCAATGTCTCCTCTGGATCCGGAAGATAAACGATCTCATATCCAGACTCCATCAGCACATCAGAACCTGCATATACAAGTCTGAGAGGCCAACCGATGGCTAGATCTTTATCCAGAAAACGAAGCATACCCATGAGGTGCATGGTGCCAACAGGCATATCCACATTAGCAACATTGGCACCCATATTTTCGAGCACTTGCGTTACCTGTCGCTGACCTTCTTCATTGGTACGAAGTCCGCGGCCGACAATGGCAAAATCAGGTCGAATCCACATGGCGTCCGCACCTTCGAAAGTGCCTGTGCCGCCAACACTTTTTATGATAGGCATTCCGAGATCTGCTACACGCCGGGCCGCCCACCGTTCCTCTCCAGCTCTAACAGTAGAAGCCGGTCGTGCCATGATGATACCTTCAGGGGTTGAAAAGAGAAGGTCGGCGAGAAACATTTGATTGGGAGCAGATGGCGGTTCAGGATCAACATAATGGACCATTACACCAGCGTTCCGATATGTTTCTGCTAAGGCATCGTGTTGATCTTGAGCCTTGGCCAAGTCGATGTTGGCCAGCATCTGAACCTTCTCCGGATCGGCAGAGGCTGTCAGTTCATTACCGGGACGGTGAAGAAGAACTGCTTTTAAAGGGGCATATTCGCTGTTGATTCCGCACTTAGTCCATACTGATCCCAGCTCAGCATGAAGGGGGTCCGTGCGTGGAGACCAGCCGGGGCCGCCGTAGGCGGAGTGATTAAGTGGATTAGATCTGTCTGCCATGAAATAGTGTGGTGAAGAAGGTATATACCGTAAACTGTTTGTTCCAACTCTTAACTTCTGACGGTAAATTCGAATGAAGATTCGGGGGGCCGTAGCTCAGTTGGGAGAGCGCAGCGTTCGCAACGCTGAGGTCGTGGGTTCGATCCCCATCGGCTCCACTTTGGCTATGGTATATTACCCTACTTATTTTTCTTAGAATCAAGCGGAGTAAACGCCGGTGAGTTATCAGGTATTAGCACGTAAATACAGACCTGAAAAGTTTCAGGATGTTCTTGGTCAGGAGCATGTAACCAAGACATTGTTGAATGCTTTTGAGCGGGATCGCATTGCACATGCATATCTATTTTCTGGGCCGCGGGGAGTAGGTAAGACCACCACCGCTCGCATTTTGGCAAAAGCGCTTAACTGCCTGAATGAGAGTAACGGAAGTTCTTGTAATGATTGTCAAAACTGTGATGAGATAGCCTCATCCCGGAGTATGGACGTTCTTGAGATAGATGGCGCATCCAACCGTGGAATCGATGAGATTCGAAATTTGAGGGAGTTGGTTAAGTACGCGCCAATCAACGCCAAGTTCAAAGTGTTCATCATTGATGAAGTGCATATGCTTACACAGGCGGCCTTCAACGCTCTGCTTAAAACACTGGAAGAACCGCCACCTCACGTCAAATTTATTTTTGCTACTACCGAACCAAATAAAGTTTTACCTACTATTCTTTCACGATGCCAGCGGCACGATTTCCACAGGATGTCATTAGAGACCATCGAGAAAGGTTTGAGAACAATCATTGAAATGGAAGAGATAAAAATTGAGGACACAGTCCTCCATCTTATCGGCAATATGGCTGACGGCAGCATGCGGGATGCCCTGAGTCTTACCGATCAGCTTATCGCTTTTTGTGGTGACTCTGTCACCCTGAAAGCTGCAACTGAAATGTTAGGCATTATTCCAAACGATCTATTCTTCAGCATCACCGATGCCCTCAAGACAAAGGACCACAGTGCTTTACTTGTTCAACTGTCGGAAGTTCACGCCAAGGGTTTTGCCCTTACTGATTTAATCGGTGGACTCAACCGCCATTTGCTAAACCTCCTTATTGCAAGTGGGGAAAAGGGTGACCAGTTACTTGACATGACTGATGACCTGAAGCAACGCTATTCAGAAGAGAGTAAAGGCTTGAATCCACGCGATCTTATCCGACAGATTGATCATGTTACCGTCATGGAGTCACAATTAAAGTATGTTCAGCAACCGAAGATTTATGTAGAGGCCATGATACTTAAGCTTGCTGAAATGGATGCTTCAGTCAATATTGCTGATATCCTGAAAAAACTGTCTTCAGGAAACACTGAAACAAATTACACTGAAGAACAAAAGGCAACTGAGATTTTCCAGCCGGAACCGCAATCAACGGTTAAGGAAAAATCTTCGACTGCTGCAAGTGAAACCGCACCGGAAAAGAAAGAGGCAAAATCTTCGGTTGAGAACAGTCCGCAGCTTGAGAAAGTTATCAAACGGTGGGAGGAGGTTGTGACCAAAGTTTCCGAAAATGGAACGTCCATCAGCACCTTTCTCTCTCACGGTAAGCCGATCGAACTTTCAGGAAAAAGTCTGACTATAGGTTTTCCTAAGAAATATAAATTTCAACTGGAAGTATTGAAGAAAAATGTGAGAAGGATCGAAACGAGTATTATGAAAGTGCTGGACCAGGAAATGAGGGTAGAATTCGTTTTGGTGCAAAATGAAAAAGCTTCTTTTAATAAAACAGAAGAAACTCATCCCGTCACTCAGCGTATGCTTGAATTATTTGGTGGTGAAATCCTAGATTAATTATCTGTATTAGGAGGCATTATGTTTACAAAAGGTAATTTTCAAAATATTATGAAACAGGCTAAAAACGTTCAGGAGAAACTTGAAGCCACTCAGGCTGAACTGGAAAAACTGGAAATAAAAGGTCAGGCAGGTGGCGGCATGGTCGTAGCCATTGTAAACGGCAAGCAGGAACTTTTATCTTTAAAGATCGATCCTGAAATTCTCACCGATGATGTGGAGATGGTAGAGGATCTCATCGTGGCGGCTGTGAATCAAGGTTTGAGCAAAGCGGGAGAGGAATCTCAGAAACGTATGTCCGGCATTTCGGGCAGTGTGCTGGGCTCACTGGGAGACCTCCAGATTCCCGGCACCTAATACGGAATGGACGCCCTTCCTGAATCCCTGAATAGATTGGTAGACGGTCTCTCTGATTTCCCCGGCATTGGGAAGAAAACAGCTGAGCGGATGGCTTTTTATCTGTTGAAATCGAACGACGGCTGGGCACAGAATCTGGCCAAGGCCATTATGGATGTAAAAGAGCAGATCCATGAATGTCCCCAATGCCACAATATTTCTGATACGTCTTCGTGCTCAATCTGTTCAGATGCCAAACGAGATCCGTCACTACTTTGTGTTGTTGAAGATACTACAGATTTAGTAGTTTTCGAGAAGACGAATCATTTCCGCGGGAAGTACCATGTTCTTGGCGGGGTTCTGTCTCCACTGGATGGCATCGGTCCGGAGGATTTGCATTTTGATACATTGCTTGAAAGAATAAATGGAGAAGAAGAGGTGATCATAGCCACAAATCCAAGCGCTGAGGGTGAAACCACTGCTCTTTATCTGGCTAAACTCCTGAAAGAGCATAACGTTAAGGTAACACGACTGGCCAGCGGAATTCCTGTGGGTGGTGACTTGGAATACACAGATGAAGCAACATTGGTGAGCGCCTTGGAAGGTCGTAGAGAGATCTGACATGCTACCCAATATTCTTACTATTGGTCGTATTGTCCTTACGCCGCTTTTCATCCTTTGTCTTTTTTATGAGGCGCCGTGGTCGAAGGTGTGCGCACTGGGGATCTTTATTATCGCCTCCATAACGGACGCCTTTGATGGTCATATCGCTCGGAAACGTGAACTTGTGACCAAGACTGGTGAATTCCTGGATCCACTTGCTGACAAGATTTTAGTAATTTCAGCTTTCCTGTCGTTTGCTTTCCTTCACAAGATTCCATACTGGATGGTGGGGCTCATTGTGTTCAGGGATCTGTTTGTGACTGGACTGCGAATGCTGTTTCTTAACAATGGTATCAGCCTTGTCACCAGCAAGATTGCGAAAGCAAAAACAGGCGTTCAGCTAGCGGCTATTATTTTTGTGCTTAGCTATCTGGCTTTGAAAACTCTATCCTTTGTTGATGCTTCTCAGATTATCATATTTATCGACACTTTCAATCTTATATGGGTCACTGTTTTTTCAGCGACCATATTTTCAGTCTATACGGGACTGCATTATTTGTATGTTAACCGCGCCGCCATTGCAGCCTTTGTGGACAATTCCAGCGACGATGCGTGAGGACGGCTCTCGTCCATTCTGCTAACTGGCTCGCAACCTGCTTCCGAATTGGATATCTCCCTTTAGCTCCAGGCACTTGGGGAAGCGCCGCCGCATTGATTGCCTGGCGTCTATTACCGGAGATGGAACTATTCAGACTTTCATTGATTGTGATTGTGATCTTTCTTGTTGGTGTTATTGTTTCTTCCATTGTTTCTGATGAAGAGAGTAACAGCGATCCTTCCGAGGTCGTCATCGATGAATGGGTAGGCATGTGGATTGCCCTACTCATGATCCCGAACGAATGGTTGTGGCTCGGGATTGCATTTATTCTGTTTCGAATATTTGATATTATAAAAGTGTATCCTGCGAATCGTTTCGAACGCCTCCCCGGCGGCTGGGGAATAATGATGGATGATGTGGTGGCGGGGCTCTATGCTGGTGTTATAACGCAGGCGGCGGCCCTTTTCCTATGAAGAGTGCCATTCTTACAATTGGTGATGAGCTGTTGGGCGGTTACACCCTTGATTCAAATGGCGCGTGGATAGGACGAAAACTTATGGATATCGGAATCAGGACTATCTGGAAAACATCGGTGGGGGATATCAAGGGTGAGATCGTGGAAGCGATGGCACTGGTGGCCAATAAAGCGGATATAGTCATCTGCACGGGGGGACTAGGACCCACCAGGGATGATGTTACACTGGACGCCTATTGTGAATTTACCGGTGCTACTTTGGAAATGGACGAAGACTATCTGGAACTGCTTCGGGAGAGGTTCTCTAGGCGTGGTGTTGATATGCCAAAATCGAACTTGAATCAGGGTCTTGTACCGGACAGAGGAACAGTTATCCCCAATTCAAAGGGTTCAGCCAGAGGAATGTCCTGTACAGTGGACGGGACCTGGCTCTGTATCTTGCCGGGCGTACCAGCGGAGATGAAATCTATGATGGAGGAGACTGTTCTACCGGAATTGGAACAGATGTCATCCAGCGAACTGATAATTACCAACATTCGCACAACCGGTGTTATGGAGTCAAAACTCCACGATCTTCTGGAACCAGCCATGGAGGAATCCGCGGTGAATATTGCTTTTGTTCCGGGCTTTAGCGGTGTAGATCTTCGGCTGACCGCTGGTGATGAGTCCGCTGTTACTGAATTAGCATCCAACATCTATGATCTTGCTGGAAAATACATTTATGCTGAAGACTGGATTACCCTCGAACAATCGGTAGGAGAATCTCTGAGAGAAAAAGGGCTTATGCTGGCATTGGCGGAGTCGTGTACTGGGGGCCTCCTAGGAGACAGGATCACCAACGTGCCCGGTAGCTCAGAATATTTTTCTGGAAGTGTCATCTGTTATTCTGATAAAGCGAAGATAAATCTAGTTGGCGTTAAAAGTGAAACTTTGAAAAAATATGGTGCTGTCAGTGAGGAGACGGCGGCGGAGATGGCAGCCGGTGTCCGAAAAGTTTTCGATGCTGATATAGGAGTTTCTATTACAGGTATAGCTGGCCCTGGCGGTGGAACGGATGAGAAGCCAGTGGGGCTCACCTGCTTCGGACTTGATGATGGTGAGAAGCCATTTACGCGTTCTGTTACATTTTACCGGGACCGCCGGTTCAATAAAGAACTATCAGCTCAAACCGCCCTTAATTCTGTCCGACTGAGAATAACGGGCCAAATATGATAACCCAGGCTGAATAAATGGTGCTGACACCGGTTCTCCATGATGAAGCTTCAGTGAATCCCTCCTCCAGTTCTAACTGTATATACTGTGGTGATAATCTGACTGTACTTCAACATTTACTTGAGGGGCATAAAAATCTTATCGATATGATCTATATCGATCCCCCATACAATACCGGGAAAGACTTCACTTTCCGTGACAGTTTCAAACATGATAGATATCGGTCGCTTCCCTCCCTGCAAGATACCAACAACATGGATCCTCATTCGCTGTGGCGACAGTTCATGGAACCGAGGCTGGAGATATCCAGAGATTTGCTTTCTGAAAAGGGATTAATCTTTATTTCTATTGATGATAATGAAATTCATAATCTCCGTCAAATGATGGGAGAGATTTATGGTGAAGCGAATTATATCGCCACTTTGATTCGCCAAAGTGGTGTGGCTCCAAGACAGGATGCCCGGCATGTGGCCGTTCAACATGACTATGTGATGATCTATGCTAAAGATTCCAAAAAGACCATTCTTAACAGAAAACCAAGCGCCCTGAAAGGTTTTGTCCATGAGGATAAGCATGTGGAAGAGAGAGGGTGCTACCGATTGAATAAACTGGATCGTGGGTCTATTCGATATTCCGAAAGTCTCGATTATCCTATTAACACTACTGATGGAATTGAAGTTTGGCCGGGCGGGGATCCTGACGACAAAAAATGGACGTGGCGCTGGTCAGAGAAGAAAGTTGTCTGGGGTATTGAGAACGACTTTATTGTTTTCAAGAAAAGTCGAAATGGAAAAACATCTGTCTATTTTAAGGAATACGAAAAAGTTGATAACCAGTGCCGGCAAATGGTAAGGACAAACCCCTATTCAACACTCATCAGAGGGTGCCCTAACGAAAAGGGAAGTCGTGAGCTTAAAACGCTATTTAAAAGGAGAGTCTTTGATTATCCCAAACCGGTAGTTCTCATTAAGCTCCTCCTTAAAATGGGCAGTCATAAAGATTCTTTGATACTCGACTTTTTTGCCGGTGCAGGAAGTACCGGTCAAGCTGTCTGGGAATTAAACCGCCAAGACGGTGGAACTCGCCAGTTCATTCTGGCTCAGCTGGATGAGCCCGTGCTTGATGAAGAGGTGGCAAAAGACTTTCCAACGGTAGCGGACATTACGATAGAACGGATGAGAAGGGTTGCAAAACAGTATAGTGAATCTGATAATAGTGATAACCTTTTTGGTTTTGGTGTATTCCGGATGCCTTCATAAGTAGCATTTATTCTTTTGACAGAGTTTGAGCAACGAGGCACCTAAAATCAAAAGATAGAATTCGGTCAACTGAGATGATAATGGATTCTGAAAACCTCAAGAAGCTTATCGTAGGCGAGGTAGGTTATGCCTGAAAAGTTGATCAGAACATTTATTGCTATAGATACACCGGAAACGGTCACAAAGGTTGCACTCTCGGTTCAATCCTCCGTAAAAATGAATCGGAAAGCTGTTAGGTGGGTGAGAAAGGAAAATATTCATATCACCCTCAGGTATATCGGTCCCACGGCACCGGGAGAGGTGGACAAGATTAACCGTTTACTTAGCGAAATTGTCGGACAAAACAGTGACCTTTCTCTTAATGTTTCTGGCACAGGTTGTTTTCCAAAAAAAGAGCGGCCACGGATTCTTTGGCTTGGCGTTGATGGTGATGTGGCCGAATTGAAATTACTGGTTGAAATGATCAACAGTGAAATGGATCAGCTAGGTTACCCGCAAGAAGAGCGCAACTATTCTCCACATATTACAATAGGGAGGATACGCTATCCTCAAAAGGTGACCCCGGATGTAACTGATTTTTTATCCGCTCAATATGAACCCATCTCTTGGAATATCCCCAAGATCATTCTTTACCAGAGTGAACTTCTCCCAAGCGGTGCCATTTATTCAATATTGGGAACTCATAATCTTAATCCAAGGTGAGATCAATTCATAATCTCTTCAGTTATGAATATATTCAAAGGATCAAATCAGGAGTTTATAGGGCATATCATTGAAATTTAAAAGTAGTACACCAAAGGCTGGGAGTATAGGAGAATAGACAGATGAGTACGAAAGAAGACAATAAAAAAAATAAAGCTCTCGATCTTGCTTTAGGTCAGATTGACAAACAGTTTGGGAAAGGTTCTATCATGCGCCTTGGAGAAGAAGGTGTTGTAGCATCAGTGGAAGGCATCCCAACGGGCGCCATTTCGCTTGATTCAGCTCTCGGCATAGGAGGTGTTCCTCGAGGACGGGTTACTGAAATTTACGGGCCCGAAGCATCGGGGAAAACGACCTTGGCGCTTCATATACTGGCTGAAGCACAGAAGCTGGGCGGCTATGGTGTTTTCATTGATGCAGAACACGCCATGGATCCCACCTATGCTGAAAAGTTAGGAGTAAACATTACCGAACTATTGGTGTCTCAGCCTGATACTGGTGAACAGGCGCTTGAGATCTGTGACACACTCGTCCGCAGTGGTGCTGTGGGTGTGGTGATAGTCGATTCAGTGGCAGCGCTGGTGCCTCGTGTGGAACTGGAAGGAGAGATGGGCGATAGCTATGTTGGGCTTCAGGCTAGACTTATGTCTCAGGCGTTGCGGAAACTGACCGGTTCCGTATCCAAATCCAACACGGCTGTAATTTTTGTCAATCAGATTCGGGAGAAGATAGGTGTTATGTTCGGTAATCCTGAAACGACACCAGGCGGTCGCGCTCTCAAGTTTTATACATCTGTGAGATTAGATATTCGTCGTATCGGTGCTATCAAAGAAGGCGACACCAGTGTTGGGAATCGCGTTCGAGTGAAAGTGGTTAAGAATAAATGTGCACCGCCATTCCGGCAGACTGAGTTTGATATTATGTACGGTGAAGGTATCTCATATGAAGGCGACCTCCTCGACCTGGCCGTAACAGCCGAAATTGTGGACAAATCAGGTGCTTGGTATTCCTACGGTGATGATCGGATAGGTCAGGGAAGAGAGAATGCTAAGGCGTATCTTAAGGAGTACAGTGATACCTGTGAAAAAATTGAGCACGAGGTGAAAGGCTTTCTCGGGATGAAAGCAGCTGAAGCCGAAACCACAGAGGAAACAGAAAATTCTTAATTAGTGCCTCAAATCACCGCCATTAAGGTCAACAAAAAACGGCCGAACAGGCGTTCCATATTTATCGACGGTCAATTTGCCTTCACTGTTTCTGAAGGCATTTTTTTTCAACATAATCTTGAAGAAGGAGGAGAACTTTCTGATAAACAAATCAAGGAACTGACAACAGCAGATGAATTTTACAAGGCGAAACAGGCAGCTGTGAATCTGTTAAGCTACCGGCCGCGGAGTATCAAAGAGGTTTCCAACAGGCTTGTCCAGAAAGGTTGGAATCAGGATCTGGCGGATCGGGTTACGGGGGAACTGGTTGATAAAGGATATCTGAATGATGAAGAATTTGCGGCCATATTTGCTAGAGACAGGGCTAAGAACAAATGTCTCGGGCCTGTAGCATTAAAAAGTGAACTGATAAAAACGGGAGTCGCACAAAAAATTATAGAGAAGACCATAGAAGCTGTCTATTCAAAATATCCAGCGGACGAACTGATTCAGCGCCTAATGAAAAAGCGTGGAATTGACCTGGATGTGCCGCTGGTAAAAAAAGAAAAACAGCGCTTCATCAACCTGCTGAAGCGAAAGGGGTTTACCTGGGACCAGATGGAGTCGGTTGTTAGAAACCTGAGTGTTAAGACGGCCAATTGACTGGAGACTTTTATTTCGGCTGAAAATCGAGTTCGCCAATTTTCTGAGCCATGGTCTCGCACACTTTATCTCTTACAGATTTGCCAGCCAGCTTGATGGCATTGGAGACAGCCTTTGCACTAGATCGTCCGTGAGCAATAATAACCATCTTTTCAAATCCCAATAATGGTGCGCCACCATATTCGGCGTAATCCGTTACTTCTCGGATACGTCTCAATCCTTTTCGTAGGAAAAAAAGTCCCAGTTTCCAGCTAAACCGTGCCCGAAACGCTAATTTGCCAAGGTGACTAGCTGCCATAGCAGTTCCTTCCAGTGTCTTGATGACAATGTTGCCAACGAATCCTTCTGTCACAATAACATCCGCCATACCGCGGAGAATATCCTTCCCTTCAATATTCCCGGAAAAATTTAGGGATGGTACTTCTTTCAGCATGCGGTAAGCGGTCTGCATCTTTTCGCTTCCTTTTGTTTCCTCTTCACCTATATTTAACAGAGCTGATTTAGGCGATCCCACACCCCGAACATTGGCAACGTAAGTAGAACCCATGATAGCAAACAGCACCAACTCTTTAGCGGAGGATTCCACATTTGCACCTATATCTACCATGAGTGCCAGATGGTCATCACGCTTGAACTCGTTGAGAGTAGGGTAGACAGTAGCAATAGCTGTTCTTTTTACACCGGGGATCCTTGAAATATGTTTAGCTGCTGAAAGAACCACAGATCCGGTACTTCCGGCGGAAACAAGGGCATCAGCCTTCCCATTTGACACCAGAGAGGCGGCGACAAGAACTGAGGCATTTGGTTTGTTCACAACGGCTTCTTTTGGTGACTCATCCATAGATATGGAATCGGGAGTATGAATAATTTCCAGACTATCAGAAGAGTAGTCGTGCTGTTTCAGTTCATCTTTTATGGTGGATTCATCCCCTACAAGAAAAATTCGGACAGGATTGGCCTTGGAAGCAAGTACAGCTCCATGAACGATTTCCCGAGGTGCATTGTCTCCACCCATGGCATCTACAGCGATTGAGATCATATAAGTTTTATTCAGATTATGTTACGCTATTTTACTCCCGGTATAATTGTTAACTCCAAATCTAATGAAAAGAAACTACACCAGTTAAACCTAATGATTCTTTACCTTCATCGTTTTCCACCTCGTCCCATCAATGTAAATTAACCAAATCGATTGCACACCACAGGCGATCATGAAGACATCTGAAATCAGAAATCAATTCTTCGACTTTTTTACAGATAAGGGGCACACTTATGTTCGGAGTGCGCCCTTGGTACCGAAGGATGATCCCACGCTCCTGTTTATAAATGCCGGGATGAACCAGTTCAAGAACATATTCCTGGAGAAAGAAAAACCGAAGCATTTACGGGTGGTGAATAGTCAGAAATGCATCCGTGTCAGCGGTAAACACAACGATCTAGAAGAAGTCGGCATCGACACATTTCATCATACTTTTTTTGAGATGCTGGGAAACTGGTCTTTTGGTGATTATTACAAAGCTGAAGCGATTCAATGGGCTTGGGAGCTATTTACTGAAGTTTGGGGATTGGAGAAAGATCGTCTATGGGCCACTGTTTATAATGATGACGATGAAGCCGATGAATTGTGGAAAAAAGTTACGGACATTGCCCCGGAACGGGTACTGCGGTTTGGTAAAAAGGACAATTTCTGGGAGATGGGCGATACAGGACCTTGTGGTCCCTGCTCTGAAATACACTACTACGTAGGGGAGGATTCGTCCAAACAATCGGCAGACGGCATCAATTCCTCGGATCAGTACTGGGAGCTCTGGAACCTTGTTTTCATTCAGAATAACCGACTACCCGACGGCACAATGGAGGAATTACCGAAAAAGCACGTGGACACCGGTGCCGGTCTAGAGAGGATAGCCGCAGTTTTGCAGGGGAAGACAAGCAATTATGACACGGACCTTTTTCAGTCGATTATTAAAGTACAGGAGAAAAAGCTTGGTGTGAAATATAAAGATGATCTGGTCGGTCATCGTGCTATCGCTGATCACGTTCGGATGCTTTCTTTCTCAATAGCTGATGGTGTACAGCCCTCCAACGAGGGTCGCGGCTATGTGGCGAGGCGAATTTTAAGACGTGCAGCCCGGTTTGGCCATTGCATGGGGAGAGAGGAACCATTTTTGTCTAGTCTGGTAGGTACCGTAGTAGAACTTATGAGCGAAGTATTTCCCGAGCTTGTTGAAAAGCAGGCCCATATAGAAAAAGTCATTGAGGCTGAAGAGGTAGGTTTTAACGAAACATTAGATAGGGGACTGGAACAGTTTGGTAATATAGTTAATGACTTGACCGGGAAAACAATTTCGGGGAAAGAGACATTTAAGCTGTACGATACTTTCGGCTTTCCGGTTGATCTCACTGTTCAGATGGCCCGGGAGAAGGGACTTTCTGTAGATATTGAAGGATTTGATAAGGCTATGGGAGAACAGCGAACTAAAGCTAGGAGCGAGGGAAAGTTCAATCTTGACGTTTCCCATAAAGAGTGGACGACAGTAACCAAGGGAGATGATTCAGAATTCCTTGGATATAATGATCTTTCATCTGAATCCACTATCCGCAGGTATCACTGTGCTAATGGTACCGTCTTGATGATATTGGATCAAACTCCTTTTTATGGTGAACAGGGTGGTCAGGTCGGTGATACGGGCAGTTTGACTGGTGACGGTTTCACGATTCGGGTTACCAATACAGTAATGGATGGAGACAGTCATATCCATGTTGGTGAATATGCGGAGGGTGATAGCATAAATGGTGAAACTGTCACCGCTCAGGTGGACAACGTGCGGCGGGAGAATATCAAAAAGAATCATACTGCTACCCATCTTCTCCACAAAGCGCTGAAAAAAGTTCTGGGAGATCATGTCCAGCAAGCGGGCTCTCTTGTTCATTCCGATTATTTTCGGTTTGATCTAACACATTATCAAAAGATCACAACAGAAGAACTCCGAAAGATCGAGGTGATAATTAACAATGAGATCCTAAAAAATACGGTACTGGATATTACCTTGAAGGATTACGATTCAGCCAAAAGAGATGGGGCAGAGGCGATCTTTGAAGAGAAATACGGTGATGAAGTGCGCGTTATTACGATAGGCGAATTTTCTAAAGAGCTTTGTGGCGGCACCCATGTTGGACTAACAGGCGAAATCGGGTTCTTCAAGGTTACTGAAGAATCGGCTCTCTCCTCTGGCGTTCGCCGCATTGTGGCAGTGACGGGGCCCGGTGCAGTTGATTATACGGTAAGCGGTTTTGAGTCGCTGGAGGCCATAAAAGGTCTTCTTAACTGCTCAGTAGAGGAGGTGGTACAAAGGGTAGAGACCCTCGTGAGTCAGCGGAAAAAACTAGAGAAGGAACTGAAGAAGCAGCGTTTCTCAACCGGTGGTGATCAATTAGTTGCGGTGGTTCAATCGGCCCAATCGGTGGATGGGAAAAATGTTGCTATCGCCCGCGTCGAAGCTGATGATATGGAACACCTAAAGTCACTGGGTGATCAGTTAAGATCACTCTTGAAAAGTGGCGTTGGTGTGATTGGAGCTGTTCTTGATGGAAAACCGAGCATCGCTTTCGTCGTGACCGATGACTTGGTGAAAACAGGTATCAAGGCAACTGATTTCGTAAAGAAAGTGGGGAAAGAGTTGGGAGGTGGCGGTGGCGGAAAGCCACATCTCGCCACGGCGGGAGGAAAAGATCCTAAAAGATTGGATGGTGCTTTGAAAGCAGCTAAAAAATTGATAACCGCCAACCTCTGATATACAGTTTTTTTCATGAAATCAAAATTAATTGGGAGAAGAGTGGTGGTTTCTCTTGAGAGAGGTGACAGAGTCGTTGCTTCATTAAAAGAAGTGGCTCATAATCATGAACTAACTGCAGCATCAATTTCTGGTATAAGGGGTATCAATGATGTAACTGTAGCCTTTTACAATCTTAATGAAAAACAATATATTGAACGGAATTTTCCTGAGACGTATGAACTATTGTCCTGCGTTGGGAATGTGACCATGAAAGATGGAGAACATTTTATCCACACTCACGTGTCAATTGCTGATGTGAATTATCAGGTCTATGGCGGCCATCTCATGGAAGCCACCGTTGCCATTGTGGGTGAATTTGTGATGGATCCCATTGATGGTGCGATTGCAAGACTGATGAATGATGATATTGGTTTAGCGATATGGAACTTAGAGGAGATGAACAGTGACTGAGAGAACTGTAATAAGGACAGAAAATGCTCCTAGCGCTGTTGGTACATACAGCCAGGGGATTTCAACGGACAACATCATTTTTACCGCAGGGCAGATTCCTCTGGATCCTTCCACAGGAGAGGTGATTGAAGGAGATTTCAAGACCCGCGTTCGTCAAGTTTTAAATAATATTGACGGAATTCTGGTTGAGGCTGGGTCGTCTCTTTCCTATGCTGTAAAGCTAACTGTCTTTATGACGGATCTCTCCCGATTCTCTGAACTGAATGAAGTGTTCTTAGAGTTTTTCGAAAAAGATCCACCGGCCCGTTCCGCACTAGAAGTTTCGAAACTACCTTTAGGGGTTGATGTGGAAATCGAATGCGTGGCTGTTAAGGAGAGTTTGTGAGAATACTTTTTGTCATGAATCCTAAAGCGGGACGGGGAACCACCTTGAAGCAGCTGCCTCGGCTTGAGAAATTGCTCAAAGAAAAAGAGATGGATTATGAAGTCAGGTGGACAGAAGGTCCCGGGGATGCTACCATTTTCACTAAAGATATGAGAGACGATTATAATTTAGTTACAGTTTTCGGTGGCGATGGTACCATGAATGAAGTCCTAAACGGCCTTGTTGGCGGCAACACCCCCATGGCAGTGATTCCTATAGGTACCGGGAATGATTTTGCGCGAAGTGCTAATCTCCCTATGAAATTGGAAGCTTCTTTGGATAATATTATAAATGGAAAACCGAGAAAAATTGATTTAGGTCTTTATAACGGCGAGAGGTATTTCGTAAACGTTGTTGGTATTGGCTTCGACGCCTTTGCAAATATTCAGAGCCGTAAGATAAAAAAACTCAAAGGGACTTCCGTATATGTTGTTGCTATTTTTAAGACACTTCGCCAATGGAGTTCTATTCCGATGAAAATTGCACTGGATGACCATACTATAGATGATCACTCCTATCTTACCTGTATCGCAAACGGCTGGTCAGTTGGCGGTGGGCTCAGTCTTGCTCCAGATGCTCAGCTTGAAGACGGATT
The DNA here is from genome assembly GCA_002729175.1 of Fidelibacterota bacterium. GTDB lineage: Bacteria > Fidelibacterota > Marinisomatia > Marinisomatales > S15-B10 > UBA2125. The sequence continues at coordinate 11,522 of PBTS01000035.1, read as the reverse complement.
CTTCGATATTTGTCATGTATCTGATATCAGTTCTATAAAGATCGTTTGGAACTTTCCTAAGCTAATGAACGGTAAGATAAACGATATGGAAGAAGTAACAATCCTTCGCTCCAGGAAAGTGAAGGTAACCAGCGAAGAACCATTACCCATGCACCTGGACGGTGAAATCATCGAAGGCGAAAATAAAGTCTTTGAAGTTGAAATAATTCCCGGCGGATTCACAATCTGGGGCGGGGGCCTGGGGCCGCCTTAGTGAAGCGCCTTGCTTTATTCATTATGCTTATGACGGCATTTGTTTCAGCGCAGGACTCTACCGCTACGGCGCCCAAATCGCCCAGAAAAGCTGTAGTATATTCAATTATCCCTGGAGGCGGCCAACTTTATAACGGGAAAAAGATTAAAGCGGCGTTAATGTTTGGAGCTCAATTCTGGATGCTATATCAGTTCCAGACAAATCGTTCTTCATACAATTCATGGGATGACGGTTCTTACACGAAGCCGAGGGAGTATTATCGAAACAATCGAAACAAGTATGCGTGGTACAGCGCATTTGTGTATATATATAATCTGGCGGATGCACTTGTGGATAGTCACCTTTCCGATTTTGATGAAAAAAATGAAAAGGTTGACAAAACACAAAACTAAATGAAGGGAACCGAATAATGGCCAAAAAACGCGAACACTGGGGATCAAGAATTGGGTTTATCTTAGCAGCATCAGGATCGGCAGTTGGCATTGGTAATATTTGGAAATATCCCCATATGGCTGGACAAAATGGCGGCGCGGCATTTACTCTCGTATACTTGGCATGTATTCTTATTGTTGGTTTATCGATCGTTATTGCCGAATTCGTGATAGGGCGTAAAACACAACTGAGTCCTGTTGGTGCTTTTGAGAAGTTAGCACCTGGCTCGAGTTGGAAATACGTTGGTTACCTTGGTGTAGCTTCGGCCTTTGTTATTCTTTCATTCTATGGTGTAGTCGGTGGATGGATAATAAAATATGTTGTTGTTTCCATTACCGGTGGATTTGATGGATTAGCAGGCAATCCTGATGTTGCTGGAAATGTTTTCAACTCTTTTACTACATCTACCTGGAGCCCTATAATTTATCAGGTATTATTTATGGGCTTTTGTATCTGGGTTATTGTGAACGGTGTAAAGGGGGGGATTGAAAAATGGTCAACAATTATGATGCCACTCATTGTAGTTCTTCTATTTGTACTTGCAATCCGTGGGATAACGCTTCCGGGTGGTATGAAAGGGATTTCCTTTTTATTTAACCCCCGTTTTGAGGATCTGACTGCTTCTTCCATTGTTCTGGCATTGGGACACTCATTTTTTACAGTTAGCCTCGGTATGGGCACCATGATGACTTATGGCAGTTATCTGGATAAAAAACAAAATTTATTGAATTCAGCCCTTTGGGTCCTCTTTTTGGATACAGCTATTGCTATGTTAGCTGGTGTAGCCATTTTTACCACAGTGTTTGCTCTTGGAGCAAATCCCGCTGAAGGTCCAGGTTTGATTTTTGTTGTTTTGCCATCTGTGTTTCCACAATTGGCTGCCGGCACTTTATGGGGAACATTGTTTTTTGTCTTACTTTTCATGGCAGCCCTCACATCAGCAATTTCAATTCTTGAAGTGGTGACAGCATACTTTATTGACCAGAAAGGGTGGTCCAGGAAAAAAGCCACGATACAATTCGGTGCCGTGATAACTATCGTCGGGATATTCTGTTCCTTCTCACTGGGAGGTGGGATCAATATCACAGAATTCCTGGGTATATCATTTTTTGATGCTGTGGATTATTTATCCTCAAAATACATGCTTCCGCTTGGTGGAATGTTTACGGCTGTATTTGTTCTTAAACAGTGGGGTATTCCGAACTTTATGAAAGAGCTTACAAGTGGGATGGAAGATTCCAATGTATCTTCCCGTCTGATAAAAGGTTTATTGACAATTGCAGCCGGAGTTGTGGCCTTTATTATATTCAACGAAATTTATTCTAAAATTGTCGGTGTAGCACTGATTGGATAACTCGTCACTTAGCTACTTATTCTGTAAGAAATGGTGATTTCACGCTGGATTAAACCTGATACGAAGCTCTACGTAAGACTGAACGATATTTCCCGTTCTTTAGACTGGTTTTTTGAGTTTCGCCCGATACTTTTTATTACCATTTGGACTATGATGGCAGCTGGTCTCAGTGCATATAAGGGTGACACCATTGATGAATTCTACTGGTCCACTACCGTTCATTGGCCGCTGTTTTGGACCTTTTTAGGAACAACATTAGTAGCTAGTTCCTCAGCCCTAAAAGGAGAAGACTCCGGTACCAATAAATTAACACTTGTCCTTTTAGTTGCCGGATTTTTGATTGTCCTTTCATCAGTAGCAATAGATGCTGTAGAAACGGGGAAAATGAGCAGACTTTTTTCTGTCGGAGCGTGGGTGTCTATTTTCTATGTATCATGGCGATTATACCTGAAACATTGGAAAAAGCTTAAGAACGAAAAGATGATAATGAGGATTTCTTTAAGTGTTTTACCTGCGCTCTCTCTTTTCATGATTGGCTGGCACTTGGGAGGAGGGAAAATTCTCTCAGGAATGCTGGCTTCTGCACCTTATGCGTGCGGATTTATTGCAGTCACACTTCTTTGGCCAATATCGGTGAAGGCTGAAAAACTTCATCACCGTGATTTTATGAATGAAATTACAAGGATTGTTGGCCTTGGCGGATTATTGCTTACAGTCTCAATATTCCTAGGATACAGGATGGGTGATCCCGTTATAAGTACGGCCTCCATCATCACCATTCCATTCTTTGCTGTAGCGTTGGTTGTTTCCCGAGCTGAGCACATTATCCGGGCATTCAAATATCCCATCATGATTTTGGCTTTTTTTGTGAGTGTTCGATACCCATGGCTCTGCGTTGCTATGTTCCTCAACTTTAACGTAATCAGGTTATATAATTACTTTCGCCATGGTGTTATTAGTCCCACATTGAAAGTCAGCTATGATTAAAATCAAACCGAATAGGTGCGATTTTTGTGGTTGCTGTGTGGCCGTTTGTCCTATTGACTGTATTGAACTTAAAGAAGCAGATATAGCTATTGCTTATAATGTCTGCATAGATTGCAAATTGTGCATGTATATCTGTCCTATAGAGGTATTTGAAAATGTGGAGACAGAAAAAGTTTGATCTAATTGTGGTGGGAGGCGGTCCAGCAGGGACTACCGCGGCCCGTTATGCCGCCAAGGCTGGAATAAGTGTTCTTGTTTTGGAGAAAGATCGCGATATTGGTGTCCCAGTGAGATGTGGTGAGGCCGTCAGCGATGAAGGGTTGAGATTATTTGTTAAACCCGATCCCCGCTGGATTAACTCTGTTATTACCAAGTTACGTCTTATTTCACCTAACGATCATAAGATTGATCTGAATTTGAAACAGAAAGGGTATATACTGGACCGCAGGATTTTTGACTATGATCTGGCACAATATGCTTCAGCCTTCGGTGCACAAATTGTTTGCAAGGCTTATGTTAATGGACTGCTTTTTGACGACAGTAAAATAGTGGGTGTAACAGGTGAATACCAGGGAGAGCCGTTTGAAGTAAAGTCCAACCTGGTAATCGGTGCTGATGGCGTCGAGAGCCGCATAGGGCGATGGGCTGGACTGGACACGGTTGTTAAAATGAAAGATATGGAGTCCGCCGCTCAGAAAACCATTTCCGGAATTGAGATTGATGAGCACAGGTTCGATTTTTACATGTCACACGAGCGTGCACCTGGCGGTTACCTCTGGATTTTTCCCAAGGGATCAAACGCTGCTAATGTAGGCCTTGGCGTTTCCGGGAAATATAGTCGTTTCCGATCAGCTCAAAGTTATTTGGATGACTTTCTTCAAAAGACATTTCCGAATGGATCGGTGGTTAGTTCAACAGTGGGAGGGGTCCCTTGTGATAAAACATTAAAGAAATTCGTTTCTGATGGACTTATGCTGGCTGGTGACGCAGCCCATATGGTTAATCCAATGACTGGAGGTGGTATTATTCCCGGCATGCGTGGCGGCATGCTGGCGGGAGAAACCGCGGTGGAGGCCATCAAGGCTGAGGACACATCGGAAAAATTCCTCAACCGTTATTCCAAAGAGTGGAACAAGGTTGGTGGTAAGAACCACGAACGTTTCTATTCCATTAAAGAAACTGTAAGCAAGCTAACTGATGAGGAGCTTAACAGCATTTCCGATGCGGTAGAAAAAATTCCGCCTGAAGAACGTACCATTGGAAAAATGTTCCGCAAAGCTATCTTCAAAAAACCCTCTCTGTTAGTTGATGTCATGAAGGTATTCGCTGGCGTTTAATGGAGTTTGCGAACCTTCTCAGTAAACTAGATCTTCATACTTTCATCGCATTCGATTTTGAAACCACCGGTCTTAATCCGGCTGATGACAAGATCACAGAATTTGCCGCCGTCCGCTTTGAGGAGGGCGTTGCGTCGGATTCATTTCAAACATTGGTCAATCCCCAGCGCCTCATTCCGCTGGAAATTGTAAGGAAAACCGGTATTTCCGATGAGATGGTTAAGGATGCTCCCAATGAGGATAAGATAGTTGAAAAAATATTTAATTTTATTGGAGATTATCCCATCGTTGCTCATAATCTCCCATTTGACTTATCATTTCTTAGTGACCTCAAACTGAATTATCTATCGCAGGAGGTTAAGAACGAAGGGTACGATACAGTGCCTCTTGCTCAAGCGTTTCTGTTTTTTCTGCCCAATCATCAGCTTGGGACAATTGCCGAATATTTGGGTTCAGCTAGTGAAGATACTCACCGGGCTCTGGCGGACACAGAGATACTTGGACAGTTGTTTCTGAAGCTGGTCAGGGAAGCGGCCTCATATCCATTACCAGTGATCCAGAAGATTCTTTCGGCCACTGAAGGGAAAATGTTTTACAACAAAACTCTTTACATCAACCTGGGCAATGAGCTGGCAAAGAGCGGTAACATGAAAGAAGGTTTGATCAAGAGCGAGGTTGATAAGGCGTTACCGTCACCTATTTTCCAACACGAGGGGAGCAGGGAGTCACTTCCGGCCACCGCTGATGAATTCTTTGCCGATGACGGCCTTCTGGCCCGTTCCTTCTCCGATGGCGAGTATGAAGTGAGAGAGAGTCAGATCAACTACGCCGACTTCGTGAAGGATATTTTTGATGAAAGTGCCGTTGGTATGATTGAGGCGGGAACAGGTCTGGGAAAATCGCTGGCTTATCTCATGTCATCCCTGAGAACGGCGTTAGCTGAAGGAGGAGAACCTGTCATTATTTCCTGTCACACAAAACCTCTGCAGGAGCAACTATTCCAGAGGGAAATTCCGAAACTGGCGGTGGCGCTGGATGTTTCCTTTTCAGCCACTCTTATGAAAGGTCGTCATAATTATGTTTGCCTCACCAGGGTCGATCGCGTAATCGCGGACGCCCGGACTCTACTTTCTGAACAGGAGGTTCAGTCACTGATTGTTATTCTCATCTGGCTTCAGTGGACAAAATCAGGCGACTTTGAGGAGTGTACCGGTTTTTTAAAGAGGAAGTCATATCGCTTAAGATCCTTGATTCAGAGTGATCCCGGTTTTTGCACACCTCGTGTTTGCAATCAACAAGGGGGCTGCTTCCTGGGACCGCTCAGAGATGCGACGCAGAATGCAGATATTGTTGTTGTGAATCATTCATTTCTCCTTTATGAATTGGAAAACCAGAACNTTCTACCTTCATTGAAAACTGTAGTGATTGATGAAGCTCACAATCTCATTCGTGTTGCATATGGCCATTTCCAAGTGACAATGAGCAGTAGGATCATTGCTGATCAACTTTCTGTTTTGTCCAAGTCATCCACACGGGGGAAGGGTATCAAGAAACAGATGGATATTATTTCCACATCGGTACCAGAAGCATCTCAATATTTCTTATCTCTCCGTAATGCCGCGGAACTGTTAATTGAGACGAGTAAGCGATTCTTTGATGCATTGGCGAAGAAGGGAGCAAGGAACTATTCAAATAAAGTTAGCTNTGATCATTCCGTGAGGATCAGGAGTTTCAGCGAACATTTCACGGAGCTGGAGAAAGATTTGAGCTCTTTGCGAGAAGCTTTTGCTGGTGGTGTTGCTGTCGCCACCCGACTGCAATCTGTTATAATGGAAACCCCAGATGTGCTNAGAGATGCTGAAGTGTACGGCATAATTGATCGAGTAGCTGAGAGCATTATATCACTGGCAAATACACTCAACGTTGTTTCAGATGAACAGCGAGAAGATTGGGTTTACTGGGAGACAGGAAAATTTATTAGGGAAAAATTGGAGATCAGCCTGAATGCTGTTCCCATTGATACAGGGCCAAACCTTCGATCCCTCGTTTTCGATACTACTGACGCCTCTGTAGTCACTTCAGCAACGCTCTCTCTCAATTCCGAGTTCAACTACTTCCTTGGTCGGTTCGGCATCGCTGACTATGATAAAAAACTGGTAAAAATGAAATCGTTTCCCAGTCCATTTTATTATGAGGATCAGTGTACGTATTTGCAGTGGGCGGGGGATACGGAGCCGAGAGACCCCAACTATGTACCTTTACTGGCAAAACTAGTAGAGTCACTTTATTATCAATATGGGAAAAGAACCCTCGTTTTGTTTACAAGCCGTACAATGCTGAGGGAGTGCCTTGAAAGACTAGAATACAGTGGATTTACGGAGAGAGCACCCTTGCTTGCCCAGCTCTCTTACGGGTCTCGTCCCGCCCTCATTAAACAGTTTCGCCGGAGGAGCGACGGTATACTTTTGGGAACCAGTTCATTTTGGGAGGGGATTGATCTGCCAGGAGATCTTCTGGAAATTCTCGTTATCGCCAAGATTCCATTCGATGTTCCCAACGAGCCCGTTACCGAAGCTTATAATGAGAAGATTGAAGAATTGGGAGGAAATCCTTTTGTGGAACATTCCGTTCCGGCGGCTGCTATTCGTCTTCGCCAGGGTTTTGGTAGATTAATACGGAGTATGAACGATGAGGGAATCTTTATAATTATGGATAATCGTGTTGTAACTAAAAGGTACGGGCATGTTTTTCAATCAGTTATTCCAGTTACAATGAAAACATTTTCTGAAGAAAACAGTCTAAATGTCCTTTCTTGATTAAAATCTGAACTACAGGCTATATTCCCAGCTCTCATGATCACAGTATCAGGACAAGAGTACACTTTTGAGGATCTGAAACCTTTTGTAACAGGCCCCCATAAAGTTCGAGTAACACGTGAGGTCAAATCTTCTATTCAGCTATCTAGGAGAGTGTTAGAAAATCAGATCCGTTCAGGAAAGACCATTTATGGCGTTAATACTGGTTTCGGTGCACTCAGTCAAAAACATATTGATGAAAAGGATCAAATGCAGCTCCAGCTTAATCTGGTTCGGAGCCACAGTGCTGGTGTTGGGAAGCCGTTCGAACCGGATGTGACCCGGGCTATTCTTTTCCTGAAGCTGATCAATTTTTGTCAAGGATATAGCGGTGTACGGTGGGATGTAGTTGCCCTGTTGAGGGATTTCATCAATCATGATATGTTGCCTGTAATTCCTTCAAAGGGATCTGTCGGCGCCAGCGGTGATCTCGCACCGTTGTCACATATGACTCTAGCTCTTATCGGTGAAGGGGAAGTCCTTTTCAATAATCGTCCCATTTCTTCCTCCAACGCCTATAAAAAAACTGGATTGAATCCTTTGACTCTTAAGGCAAAAGAAGGACTGGCGCTCGTAAATGGCACGCAAGTTTCTACCGCATTGGCGGTTAACGGTTTAATAAAGATGCGAAATCTTCTCATAACGGCCGATCTGGTTTCGGCAATTTCAGTTGAGGCGACCCTCAGCTCCCGAAATGTGTTCAATCCCATTTTACATAGGCTGAAAAAGCACCCCGGACAAATGAAGTCAGCAAAGAATCTTTGGAACATTTTAAATAAGAGTGATATTGTCAAATCTCACGAGGATTGCGACCGCGTCCAGGATCCTTATAGCTTCCGATGCATTCCTCATGTTCACGGTGCATGCCGGGAGACATTTGAATCGGTCAAACGTGTTATTAATAATGAAATCAACAGTGTGAGCGATAATCCTCTTGTAATGTGGGAGTCTCAAGGTGTGTACAATTCTGGGCATTTCCATGCCGAGCCGGTGGGACAGGCGGCGGATATGTTATCCATTGCCGCTGTGGAATTAGGAGGTATTTCTGAACGACGGGTGTACAGGATGATGGATGGGGAAAATATGGGGGTGGCGCCATTTCTTGCTGGTTCACCAGGTGTTGAGTCCGGGTATATGATAGCACAGATTACTGCAGCGGCCCTGGCTTCTGAAAATAAAACATGGGCTTTTCCCGCTTCTGTTGATTCAATAACTACCGAAAACGGACAGGAAGATTTTGTTTCAATGGCCCCAATTGCCGGTCGAAAGCTTTTGAGTATTATAGATAATCTGGAAAACATTCTGGCAATCGAGTTGCTGGTTGCCACACATCTGTTAGATCTCCGCCGGCCTCTTAAGTCTTCTCCTGTGACTAAAGCAGTCCGTGATGCGGTACGCCGTGTAATTCCTTTCAACAGTCGTGACCGGGTTTTATCTCCAGAAATTGCCAAAGCTGTTGAATTGATTCAGAATGAGAAAATAATATCAGCAGTAAATTCAAAGATAAAATTGAACTGAAAATGGCCAGAAATAAAAACTTCAAAGAGTCTTTCACCTTCGATGATGTACTTCTTGTACCGAAGCATTCAAAAATCCTTCCCAGGGAAGTTGATGTTTCTACGCGACTTACCAAATCTATTAGACTCAACATCCCAATCCTTAGTGCTGCCATGGATACAGTTACTGAGAGTAATATGGCCATCGCTCTGGCGCGGGAGGGAGGTGTGGGTGTTATTCACAAGAATATGTCTATCGAGCGGCAAATTAAAGAGGTAACTAAAGTAAAGCGGGCCGAGAGCGGTATTATTTTAGATCCCGTCACTATTTCCCAGGATAAGACATTGAAGGACGCCATTGCCATAATGAAGCACCATGAGATATCAGGTCTTCCCGTCCTTGATGATTCTGATAATATCCTTGGCATTCTTACTGAGCGTGATATTCGGTTCGAATCCAACCTTGATCAGCCCGTTTCTGATGTTATGACAAAAGAGTTAATTATAGCTGAGATCGGTACCACTCTTGAATCAGCAAAAGATATTCTCCAGAAACACAGAATCGAGAAACTTCTTTTGATGGATGATGAAAAGAAATTAGCCGGGATGGTGACGGTGCGAGATATATTGATGAAGGAGAAATATCCTGACGCTTCACTGGATATCCACGGCAGGCTTTTGGTTGCTGCCGCAGTAGGTGCTTCAGATGACCTAGATGATAGAGTTTCGAGACTTACTGATGCTGGCGTTGATGTAATTGTGCTCGATTCCGCCCACGGTCATTCCCAGGGCGTGTTGGACGCTGTGGGTGAAATTAAAGCAAAATACAGTGGTATTCCGCTCATTGCTGGCAATGTTGCGACTGGCGACGGCACACGCGCTCTTATTGACGCGGGAGCTGACAGTGTAAAAGTTGGCATCGGTGCCGGGGCGAGCTGTACCACCCGAGTTGTCAGTGGCATCGGTGTTCCTCAATTTACGGCTGTAGTGGATGCTGTAGAGGCCGCTGCCAAAAGCGACACACCTGTTATTTCTGACGGTGGTATCCGTTTCACGGGAGATATGGCTAAGGCCATGGCAGCTGGCTCTGACTGCGTTATGCTTGGGAATTTGCTTGCAGGATTGGATGAAAGTCCCGGCGAAGTGATCCTTCACGATGGCCGTCAATTTAAATCCTTTCGTGGAATGGGATCGCTTGGTCCAATGAGAGAAGGTAGTGCTGATAGGTATTTTCAAGAAGGAGAATCCGGGATTAAGCTAGTTCCGGAGGGTGTGGAGGGGCTGGTTCCATATAGAGGCGGTTTAAGTTCAATTATCTATCAGCTTGTTGGTGGCCTCCGTGCCAGCATGGGATACTGTGGTGCAAAGGATATCAAAACATTCATGACAGAGGCTGAGTTTATAAAAATTTCTTCAGCGTCCTATTCGGAAGGTCATCCCCATGATCTAAGGATCGTAAAGGATGCACCTAACTATCAGCCAAAAGACAGTTAGGAAACAGAAGCTTTCGTTATTCTAAGATAGGGAATTAACGTGTTTTGTCAGCGATGACTTACGTCTGGCAGCTGTGTTCCTGTGGAGCATCTTTTTTGATGTCAGGTTGTCGATGATGGATACAGCCTCTCTATAGAGTGTTTCAGCTTCATTTTTGTCCTGAGAGGACATTACTTTCTTAACAACCGATTTCATTTTAGACTTGTAATGAAGATTACGGTCGTAGTTTTTTGCTTGCTGTCGCTGACGTTTTATGACAGACTTTGTTCTACTACTCATTTTTTCTCACAATCTGTTTTCAGTGTCCCTAAACAACGGCCGCAAATTTATGTGCATTGGAATGAAGAACCTAACTCTCTTACCGGGAATTTATTTTGAAAGTCTTTTACTGAACACTATTTTCAATAGATGAGTGAAATAGAACTCCTTTCCTCAGTTCCAATTTTTTCTGATCTTCAATCCACTGATCTTGAAGAACTCCATTCTAGAATGTCCATTCGAAAGTATGAAAAGAATGATATTATTCTAATGGAGGACGAATTCGGTGATACTTTATTTATCATCAGTAAAGGTAGTATCAAGATTACGCGAGTAAGTGAAGATGGAAGAGAAGTAATTCTTGCAATATTGGGTGAAGGAGAATTTTTTGGTGAAATGTCTTTGTTGGATGGCCAAACGCGCTCCGCGAACGCCATAGCTCAAACCGGATGTCGTGTGCTCATTTTGAAGCGCCATGATTTTCTTCAGGTTCTTGAAAAGTTTCCAAAAATTGCTATTTCTTTGTTAGCAGAACTTGCAATTCGTATACGTAAAAGTGATCAACAAATTGAAAGCTTTGCTCTGAGCGATGCAGAGCAGAGAATTGGTATTACCATCCTACGACTCGCTGAAGAGTTGGGAACAATCCATAAAGGCGTGGTCCAAATAGCCAAACTTCCCTATCAGCAAGATATTGCAAATATGGCCGGAACGTCCCGTGAAACCGTCTCACGTATGCTCAAACTCCTTGAGGATAAAAGTTTAATTTCAAGGAAAGCCCATACATTATCTATTCTTGATTATACAAAATTCAGGAATGCTTTTATGTAAACTCCTCTTGGGCTATAATATCGGCTCAAATTCCATTTTTTTTATTTATTATGAGTAAGACAGTTATAAAGAGTCTTCAAGAGAATGATGTTAAGGCCATTTCAAGACTCATGTCTGCTGTTGAAAACGACTGCCAGACTGATGAAACTCTTATTGAGGAACTCTATTCACATTCACTTAATTCGGTTCGCATTGGAATTACAGGCCCACCGGGTGCTGGTAAGA
>PBTS01000034.1:0-8408 GCA_002729175.1 Fidelibacterota bacterium | reverse complement strand
GCCACACAAATAACAGTTCAACTGGAACAGTTATTTTTGGCGGTCTGACCGCTACCTTTTATCTGGGTGAAATCATAGGTGCATACCTGGCAGCTGTCGAAGCCAATAATCGTCCTTGAGAGTAAAGTGAATGTCTGTAAATTTTCTTGCCAATTTCGCCACCGTAGCTCAGTTGGTAGAGCAACGCATTCGTAATGCGTGGGTCGGGGGTTCAAATCCCTCCGGTGGCTCAACCTCACTTTTTTATCTAATTAAGCTCTTTAAGCACTAAAATGGTTGATACTTTCCCAATCTTTTCATTACGCAAATGGTATATGGATTGCGTAGATAAGATGGGGAATCTGTTTATAGGTTACTCAGCATCGCTCCAATGGAAAAAGATTGAGATCAACTACGCAAGCACACTTACTTGCAACCAACAAGATGAAATCGTGACAGCTTCCGCACTTCGAAATCAATCACATCCCACTCTTGAGGGAGAAACTCTCCAGTGGAGCCATGACAAGCTCAAGACAGTCGGGCAGTGGACTACAGTCGATCCACCGGTTAGTCAGAACATTTTGAACGAAAAGTCAGGTTCTCTAATCTGGAACTGCAATCAACCGAAGGCGATGGCAGAAGTAACTATTAACAATATGTTTCTTAAAGAAGCCATCGGTTATACAGAAATGATTGAAATGACGATCCTTCCCTGGCGGCTACCTATTTCCAAACTTTGGTGGGGAAGATTCTTGTCTGAAAACAATACGCTGATCTGGATTGTCTGGAAAGGAGAATCCAATTTTCATTTTGTTTACTTTAACGGTAATGAGGTTGCTGATGCTGCCGTTACCGATAATGAGGTGGTTCTCAATGACCAGGGGATGACACTCACATTTTCCGAAACTGTCGTGTTGAGAGACGGTTCATTGGCGTCTACACTCTTTTCCCATATTTCGACATTAAGCAAAATGGTTCCGACCGGATTCCTCAACAGTCATGAGTCCAAATGGAAAAGCAAGGGAAACTTGACCAAGAATGGAAAGGTTATCGACACTGGCTGGGCAATCCACGAAGTAGTGACATGGGGAAAATGACAAAGAATTTGTTGGGAAAAATGCTTTTCGGAATACTCTGCGCGGTAGTTCTACCCTCAGCCGCCATCTTCTGGGCCATCGCCAGTGAGGCTACAGTTTCACTTCCTCCTTTTCAGTCAAATATTTTTGGATTGGTCCTACTCATTTCAGGCCTGTTGCTTATGATCATAGCTTCCATAACTATTTCGGTTTTCGGCGAAGGGTTGCCCATGAGCCCGTTCCCGCCAGCAAAATTTGTATCAAAGGGGATTTACAGAATTGCACCCCATCCTATCTATGTAGGAGCATGTTTTTTCTCTTTAGGGCTTTCGATCTACTTTGGATCAGCCAGCGGGCTATGGCTGGTCTCGCCCATAGTCATTTTAGGAATTGTTGTATACGTGCAAGGGTTCGAAAGGCATGTTCTGGACAAACGATTTCCGGAAAACAAATTTCGACCTCTAATCAGCCTTCCGATTCAATCCGACAAAGCGCCCACTTTGTGGAACCGGCTTTCGGTCTTTATCCTGGTACTTGTTCCATGGTTTTTTCTTCTTCAAATGCTGAATTACCTCAAAGGATCTTGTGAGTTCATCTCCATTAATATTTCATTCTTATCTAATCTATCTTTTGTTGACAGTTTGTTCCTTTTGGCTCTGCCGCTTACACTTCTAACTCCACTAAGTGCAAAAACCCAAAGCAATTTAAGAGAATTTGCTGTTTCAGGGCTGTTTGCCACAGCGACCGGGTTCTATTTAATGGTTCTTCATGACCCACTTTATCTGAGCTTCCCCTCATTTTATATCATCTGGACAGGTATATCTCTTTCAACACTATTACATCAGTTCCCCAAAGCAAAGTTTTTCTGGCTTCTTTTGGGAATAGCGATCTTTTACAGCCCTATGGCAGCGGGATATCAGACTATGTCCGAAGTAATGGCGGGGCTTACAGTGGTCCTATTTGTCAAACAGCGACGAAGGTTGTGGGAGATTGTCCAAAAAAATTCTGAACGCCTTGCAAACTCATGGAAGGAGTGGAATTTCGGTTGGACTAGGCTTCTCAATTACGGTTTCTACGGTGCTCTGGTACCCTTCTTTGCAGTGCTATTGGTGGGAATGATGATCGGTGAAAAATACATGTTAGCCATTTTCATCGTTTCTATCAGTACCATGGTGTGTTCCGCACTATGGGCGCAGTTCATAGAGGGGTCGGGAAAACTACTTCGACCTTTCGGTTTTTACGGGGGTGTGCTCGGGGCTGTGTTGGGATGCTATTTTGTGAGCACATTCTTTGATGTCAGCTTTCTATTAATTCTGGCCGCCACAAGCGTTGCGGCACCATTTGTACAGGCAGTGGGTCGTCTCAGATGTCTTGTTCAGGGATGCTGCCACGGTTCACTTTGCAAACCCAGTCAAGGTATCCGGTACTACCATGAGAAATCCCGCGTGGTGAAGTTGTCTAACTGGAAAGGGGAATTTGTCTATCCAACGCCTGTTTATTCTATATTGGCAAACCTGACTTACGGGGGATTCCTGATAAAACTCTGGTTCGCCGGCACCTCAATAACATTGTTGATCGGCCTCAGCTTTATTTTCAACGGTCTTAGCCGCTTTGTTGAGGAATCATACCGCGGAGAACCCCAAACGGCCACTCTTTGNGGACTGAGACTATATCAGTGGATCACTGTGATCTCCATTTTTTCTGGTGCACTGTTCACAATCATTTCATCACCTATAAGCCTCGTTCATTTTCATTTAACACCTATTGTTTTGGCATTTGCTATTTTTTCTGGTCTTGTCGCACTTTTTCTAGGTGGGGTGGATTTTCCAAAATCTGACAAGCGCTTTTCCAGATTAGTNTGACGTTTCCACCCTAACAGNACAGATCCGGAAATCTCGGGAAATTAATTTGCTTGTTTAGGCTTTAGCCAGTTCGCTGCAAACCACCAGACTGTGGTTTCCAAAACACTTTTTGTTTTTTGCTTTGATAATAGAGTGGATATACCGGTGATCTTTATATGAATAACCAGTTTCAGATAGAAGAGAGGAAAGTGAGCTTAAAGAATGTTTTTGTCTGTGAACATTTTCAAACTTGAAACGGCTGAGGTTAAAAAGATTTTCCGGCAAAGCCGAATCTCCCCTGATTCGTTCCTGGGGAACACTCACAATAAGTGATCCATCAGGCCGCAAAAGAGATTGTAATTTTTTGAGAATGCGGGCAGGCCTGTCGACATGTTCTAAAACATGAGATAATATAACATGCTGATATTTGCCTTCATTCTCACGGTAGAACCCATTGCTGATATAACGAAAGGTTAACTTCGGATTACGTTTTCGACACCGTTTAATGGATTTTTTCGAAACATCTGCACCCTGAACATGGCTTTCCCCGAATTCGGACGCTAAGACACGAGTAAATTGGCCCGTACTGCACCCCATGTCCATGATGAGGCCGCTTTTGCCATTTGACCGAATATAATTGACAATATATTTTATTTCCCGCTGCTTATAGTTGAGTAGTTTTCTCCCGAGAAGCGTTTTGGTACCAATAATTCTATGGTAAAAGAGATTATAAGTTGAATTATTGTTTCTTTGAGGCAAAATTGATTAATAGATATCCAGAAGCTCCACTTCAAAAAGCTCCACTTCAAAAAGCAGGGTAGCGTTAGGTGGTATGGGTCCTATCCCCTGAGCACCGTAGCCGAGATCGGAAGGGACAATAAGTTCCCTTTTTCCCCCTACTCGCATGGACAAAACACCTTCATCCCAACCATCAATAACTGAGCCCACACCCACAACAAAACCGAAGGGCCTCCCCTTTTTTATGGAACTGTCGAATTCCTTTCCTTTATTATCAGGCTGATTCTCATCATAAAGCCACCCGGTATAATGAACGGATACCCTTTGTCCCGCTTGAGGGGAAGTACCGTCCCCCACAACCATATCCACGTACTTCAGTCCTGATTCAGTTTCCATAATCTCCCCTGCTTTTTTCCCGCATGCCATGAGGCAAATAACAGATAAAAGAACTGTCTTTGTTGCTATTTTCATCCTTCAGTTCCCATCAAGATTGACAAGTGTACAGTTTTTCCTCCTTTTTTGCACTCTCTATTTAGTACGGTTGGTTTTGGACAGCCTTCGATCTAAATTAATTTGTCATGAGCAAGAACAGACAATTAATGCCTCCCCTGGCTGAGCGTGTCCGACCGGCCTCTTTGCAAGATTTCCTGGGCCAGGAGCACCTCACAGGTGAAGGTACTCTATTACAGGAATCCATTGCCGCAGGTAATCTTTTCAGCTGTGTTTTTTGGGGGCCACCGGGAACTGGGAAGACAACTCTTGCAAAAATCCTCGCTAACAGTTTGGAAGGGGATTTTTTCCAGATGTCGGCTGTGTCATCCGGAGTAAAAGACTTAAGAAAAATCATCGAAACAGCGAAAACTAACCTGGCATTGAAAACTGTTACTTTGTTGTTTATTGACGAGATCCACCGTTTCAATAAAGCTCAGCAGGATGCGCTACTCCACGCTGTGGAAGATGGGACCCTGACTCTCATCGGAGCAACTACTGAGAACCCGTCCTTTGAGGTTATTTCACCCTTGCTCTCCAGGTGCCGTGTCTTGAAGCTAAACAGTTTGGCGGAAGATGTACTTAAATCGATTTTGTTAAATGCAATAAACAGCGATGTGGTTCTTATTAAGCACAATATCTCTTTCAAAGACAGTACACAAGAAAAACTCGTGCTCGCTTCCGGAGGAGATGCCAGAAAAATGCTCAACACGCTGGAAGCGGCTGTAACCATGAGTGGAAAAGATGGGAAAACTGTGGTCGTTAACAAAAAGTTGTTGTCCGAAGCACTTCAGTCAAAGAGCCAGATTTATGACAAAGCTGGTGACTACCATTACGACACCATTTCCGCATTCATCAAATCTGTGAGAGGAAGCGATCCCGACGCCGCTATTTACTGGCTGGCGGTCATGCTGGAGGGAGGCGAAATGCCTGAGTTCATTGCTCGGCGCCTTATAATACTTGCTTCGGAAGATATTGGAAATGCTGATCCCCAAGCCCTCGGTATCGCTACCTCCGGTTTTCAGGCTGTTCACGTCATAGGGATGCCCGAAGCTTCTTTAATCCTTGCCCAAGTCACCACTTATCTTGCCTCTGCTCCCAAATCAAACGCCAGCTATGCGGCTGTAACCGAGGCAATGAATCAAATAAAGGAAGAAGGAACCTCTTCGGTGCCACTTCATTTAAGGAACGCACCGACACCACTCATGAAATCTTTTGATTATGGTAAAGATTACACCTACCCGCACAATCATCCCGACCATTTTACAGATGTGAACTACTTTCCTGAAGAAATGGCACAAACCCCTTTCTACAAGCCGACAAATCAGGGTTACGAAGAATTTATCTCCAAACGTCTCAAGGAACTCTGGCCAAAGCGCCGGGGCTGATTAAAATCCAATCCACATGAACGTCAGACTGATCCTAACGTGTCTAACTATATCTGTTATCACTGCTCAGTCGGATGCTCGGCTTCGGCTTATCCATGCAGACATTTTAGAAAATGTGACAGATTCGGAAGGGAAAGCAGTTCAGCATCTGCGCGGCAATGTGAAATTCCAAAAAGGGGAGTCCGTTATCTCCTGTGAAAAGGGTTATTACCAAAACCGTGAAGGTATCGGCTCCTTCGCCGGGAATGTTCAAATGGTAAAGAACGAACAGATATTGACGGCTGATTCAATCAGAACAAACTCAAATGATGACATTGTTACCGCTTACGGATCAGTTCATTTACAAGACAGCGAATACGGACTCAAAAGCAGACTACTGACCTACTTTTCAGAGGCTGATAGCGGAATTGCAGAGGGCAATGTTGAGTTTATTCAAAAAGGCCAAACCATCACCGCCGGAAAAGTTACTTACGTGAAAGAAATAAATGATGCCGCAAGCTACAGAGCGGAAGAGGATGTGATCATCCGTGAAGAGGAAAGAACGGCAACGTGCGGGCTCACCATCTACGATGCACTTTCTGACCTATCCAAACTTTTGGACAACCCTGTCGTTGTTCAGGAGGGTCAGCAACTAAGCGGAGAGGAAATTCATCTTCGCTATGAGGAAGATAAGCTGGCAAGATTGACAATCCCCGGCAGGGCCCACATTGTTTATAAACGGGAAGGAAAAACCAACGGGACTGAAGGTGATGAGTCAATACTTTCTGAATTTCTCGATGACATGACCGGCCAAAGATTGGAGGCTTTTCTGGAAGAAGGGCTTTTGGATTCCGTCCGTCTGCAAGGGATGGCCACAACTTTGTATCATCTTTTCGAGGATTCAGTTTATCAGGGAAAGAATATTGCCAGCGGTGACACAATCACACTTTTGTTCGAAGCTGACTCCACTGAAAAAAGAGATGTTAACTCCATTCATGTTGCTGGTGGTGCAAGAGGTGAATACCATCCGGATTCTTCCGCAGAGAAGATTGAGAATACCATCCTCTATCAGGCGGACACCATTCACTACAGTATTCCCGACCAGCAGACATGGCTTCGCAAAGATGTTGAAATTGACTATATGGACACCGAACTCCGGTCTGGCTACGTAAACGTTCTGTGGGAAGAAAACCTCATGAAAGCGACCGCTGCACCACCGGGAATCGCCATTTCTAATCCTGAAGAAAGGCCAATGTTCACAGAAAAAGGTCGAGAACCCATGAGAGGTGATTCTCTCACATACAATCTTTCAAACGGCCGGGGAAAGGTTCAGCACGGAACAACCAAGATGGAAGACGGTTATTACCGGGGCGATGAAATACGTAACCGTGCAGACACAATCTTACTTGTTGACAGGGGTATTTATACGACATGTGATCGTATCGAAGATCCTCATTTTCATTTTGGAAGTCGTCGTATGAAAATGATCATGAATGATCTCATCATTGCAAGACCTATCATTCTCTACCTGGGTGGCATTCCACTATTTGGACTGCCGTTCGCCGTCTTCCCCGACCAGAGCGGCAAGCGTCATTCAGGATGGATCATGCCGTCCTATGGCCAGAACGCGGCGCAAGGGAGATATCTGAGAGGATTGGGCTATTTCTGGGCGGCAAACGAATTCCTGAACAGTCAATTCACATTGGACTTTTATGATAAAGAGGGGGTGGTATTCCATAACTCTAACCGGTATTTTCGAAGATACAAGTACAGCGGAAGCTTCAGCTTCCGTTACAACAGGACGGTTGCAACAGGCGACATTGCCGATTTTTTTTCAAACCCAGGTGCAGTGAGATGGTCCGGTTCCTGGAGTCATTCCCAGAGGCTCCGTGGCAATCAAACACTGAACGTCAACGGGCGTTACTATTCAGATAGTCAGTTCAACCAAAAGTTGGGAATCCACCGCGACACACGTCTCAACCAAAATGCTGTTTCGAACGCCACCTATTCAAAACGATGGCAAAAGTTGAATGCCAGCATCTCCGCAAACCTGTCAGAGACGAGAAACCTCATGGCTAAAAGCAAGATGGATCCTGAATCAATCTATTACGAAAACCCTTCCGGTGTTGGTCGTAAAATCGTGGAAAGCACTACAGTTCTCCCCACGCTCAATTTCAGGAAAGGGCAGACCCAGTTGTTCGGGGCATCCGGCTCTGGTATGTACCTTTCCTACAGCAGTACTTTGAAAAACCGTGGTCAGGGATTCTATGAATCAGAAGCGCTGGATGATTCATCCTTCGGCTGGGGAAACAGGCAGACGGAATATGACAATAGCTGGGTCCACAACATGTCTCTCTCAGGATCCTCCCGGCTGTTTAAGTACATTGCCATAAGACCCAGTCTCTCATTTCGGGAAGAGTGGATCACAAAATATAATGACGCCACAAGCGCTGACAGTCTCGGAAAACCGATTGATGCTCAACAAATCGGCGGCTTCAAAGCCCGCCACACTGGCACCCTGTCCGTAAGCACCAATACAAAACTGTATGGCATACTTCCCATCAGGATAGGCTCACTGAAAACTATCCGCCACACTGTCACCCCATCTGTGGGTTTTTCTTACCGCCCTGACTACACTGATGACGCTTTTGGTTACATAAAGAACCTGGAAGACGATTCGGGTAACATCTACGCCTTCGATCCTTTCAGCGGAACTCAGATCGGTGCTACGCCAAGTGGTGAACAGAGAAGCATAAACATTTCTGTTAGAAATCTTTTCCAGGCAAAAATTCAGGATAGCGAAGAAGAACGAAAGATTGACAACCTCCTGACATGGAACATGAATACAAGCTACAACTTTGCCGCCGATGAATTCAGACTGGCAAAGCTTCGCTCTACTTTTCGGGCTGGCTGGCTGA
>PBTS01000033.1:0-10347 GCA_002729175.1 Fidelibacterota bacterium | reverse complement strand
TTCCCGGATCTCAATTGACAGCAGGTTGTCGAGAATTTCCAGTACGTTGGATTGGGCACCGCTCTCGCCGGCCGTCAGAGCGTGCATGTAAGTTTCAATAGGGCTATCGGGAAAAGGCAAAAGTGCCAGTTTTAGAATTAAACCTTTACGTTTGGTGACAGTTGTTGAAAGGAAATCTCTAATCAGGTACCCCTTTTCGTCATCTTCGAACATCTGGAAAAGTGTCANGGCAGAGTAAGTCTCTTCAGCCATTTCTTTTAGAAGTGCGTCACTCTTGTGAATTATTTCTTCAGGTAAAGGTGACTGTCGTGCCAGTTTAAGCAGACTGTCTACAACTTCTTTCGTGAGATCGAGTTTGTCACTTGATCCTTGTTCAATAATTTTTTCCAAATCAGCGTGATCCCTGTAATCACTCAACGTACGAACAGCTCCTATCAATAGTGTTGCAGATGTTTCCTCATCATTCAGCACATCCCCCAGTTTTTCTGCGACGGTTGACTCATCAAAGAATTTCAGGGCCCGTCTGGCTGCCGGCANGGTGTGTGGGTCGTCCAGATTTCTGACAAGTGGAGATATGAGAGACTCATCACTTCTTTCTTCCGCCAGTTGAGCGGCTCTGCTTCTCACATCCGGAGAATCATCATTCAACAGTTTAGCAAGACCCTCATCTGATAAAATACCCGAGATATGACCAACAGAAGAGAGAGCGGCCAATTGAGTAGACTTATCTTCATCGAAAAGCATCTGGTTGATTGTCTCATTAGCTTGGGTTGAAGAAGAATCTTCCATGAGAATCAGACTTGCCGCCGCGGCAGCTTTTCTTTCTCTACTACTTTTCGAAAGTAGTTCAACTAGTTGTCCCGCTGTGGATGTATTTCGACGGATGCCGCAGCTGATCATGGCGCGAGCGGCAAGGCTCTCATCCTCGTGATCGATGAGTGGAGTTATCACCTCATCAGGAATGATATCGGGATGCTTACTGGTCATAACAAGAATCTTGCCTTTCAACACAGGTGAGCCACTCTCGAATAATTCAAGAATGTCTGATTTCCACGGTGCCAGAGGGAGGTTTTTCATGGTATCGAGGGCGAACAGTTTCTGGTGGTCATCGCCTTCGGTCAACGTTTTCCGTATGGTTTCAACAATAACAGGATCTGTAACATCTATCTCAAGCTCTTCAAAATCGAGTCGTCTTTTTTCGATGGCTTTTCTCAGTTCCGCCACGTAACCGGTTTTCAGCTTGAAATTTGCCACCAGCCAGACCGCAAGCATTACTACCGAGGGTATGGAGAGTAACCTGATATCATCAACAAAAAACGATAAACCGATGATAAGCAGACCGGCGATGCCAGCTGCTCCATTCTTTACTGTCCCGTCTATAAAAGGTTTAGCTTTACTCTTTTCCTGAGGGGAAACGGGCAACCAGAGAAGCTGACTGGATGTATCGTGTAGAGTAAATCTGAAGATCTGGTCCCCTGCTTTTGCAAGTACACCTGAAATAACAACCGGTGCAAGAAATACCATCCCGCTACCCAGTAAAAGAACGGCAGGAAGAAACATGAGTCCCCAAAGAACACCGAATTTGGAGAGGAACCTCCCCGTCACAAAGAATTGCATAAAAATGGAAACAAATCCGATGGCACCGTATAAGGTTCCGAAAAGAGCCGCCATTTCCGATTCATCCAAATTGTCACTGACGATGATCTTCATCTGATAGTCAACCAGGGCGCCTACCACGGCCGCAAATGCTATGGTTAACGTCATCACTTTCAGATATGGCGATGCCAGCATGCCTCCTTTAGTTTTTGTCTCTTTTTTTGGTTTCGCACTTTTGGATGGTGCAGATGATTCTGTTTCTATAAAACGGCCGCCGAAAATTGCAGCCACAATGGCAAAGCCGATGAACACAGAGGTGGAAGGCAACAGGAAGTTTGTTCCAAATGCATCAACAAGACTTCCCATGGAAAAACCGAGTATAGTATTGGCAATAGCGGCGCCACTGGCAATGAGACTGAACAGCCGTTTGGCCTCTCTGGCTGTGAAAGCAGAACCGGTCAGCATCCAGAACTGGATCATCATTACGGTGCCTATTACTTCAAACCAGATGTAGAGAACTGGATAAATCCATTCAGCCAATAAAAGTTGAATAACTATGAATGAGGTGGCGCCGATCCCAAATGTTCCTATAATCTGCGGAACGACGGGAATTTTGGCGGATAACTTGGTCATGATGGCGATGGTAATTCCTATCATGACGGCTGTGATTATCATCATGTGAGGTAGATAGGCAGGATCGAAACGACTCAGGAAGAAGGTGTCCCGGGCGGTCCTGCCGAACATGAATGAACCGATGACAAAGAAAAAGCAAAGGAAGAAAGGTAGCACTTTCTTTCCTTCGCCGGGTTTCATCTGAAACAGTTTATTCAGAAAGTTCATGTGAGAACCTGATTTGGCTTGCCCGCAAACAACTTAGATATTGAGAACATGATTACTCAAGTTACTAAAGGAGGCCTTTACTCTCAAGTGAATGGAAGAGAACTATTTCTTATTTTTCAGAGCCTCGTTCATTTCGCGCTTCCACCAGGCGACCTCCTGTGGCATTAATCCCCGTTCTTTACCAGACTGACTACTTTTCCGAGCTCTCTTTTTCTTGCTGGTTGCGTACAATTCATAAAATTGTTCAGGCGATAAGTAGCGGCATCCATTGGCAGTGATCAAGCGCTTCAGTCCACCATCATTCGTGACCACGATATTACTTTTCGCCAGTTGTGCTTTTTCAGCAATTACACTGTCAGCATCCCGTTTGCTTCCGCTAAAGACTACCTTGAGACTGCCATGGCCTTTCGGTATTTCAAATGGTGGATTGCCATCGAAAACGAGGACNATCTTNACATTCCGACTNTCGCAGTAAGCAGCGCAGTCNCTAATGACCCTCTGCAGGCAGGAAGGGTANTCNCGATCCAGAATNTCCANATAGGTTGGAATNGANTGGATGGTATTGTGCCCGTCAATGANATAGTGTATCATGATGAACGGGACATGATCAGGTAGAGAATTATTATGAGCACCAANAATATGACGAGACGCACCATCCANCCCGTTTGCGTGCGAAAGTAGGAGGGAATTGTGTCATCCAGGTCATCTATTTGTTGCTCAGTACGCCGGCTCAATAGATATTTTGATCCAAACACAATCATCCCAAACAGCAGGAGAAAGATNCCGAGNCGCATTANTGGATCCATCAGTCGGAATCAATTTCGTCCGGTGTGAGTGTCTTNATGGAGAAGGCNTGAATTGACCCGCCCATGAGATCGCCAAGGGCNTNGTAGANCANCCTGTGCCGCTTCAGCAGCGGGAGNCCNTGAAAATCAGCNGAAACGATGAGTGCTGTAAAGTGACCACCCCCGGATGAGTTGCCGCTGTGACCAGCATGCATTTCGGAATCATCACGAATCTCGAAGTGAGAGACATCAAGATTGGTCCGTATTTGTTTCTCAATCTGATCCAGCATTCCACTACAAGTCTAAAAGGGAAAACAGAAGATTGCAACCGGTCTCGTTATGAAATGGTTGTTGACAGAAAGTTTCTCACTTACCTTCTAACCTTGTCTGAAATTGGAGATATCAGCTATGTCATTTAAACCGTTACAGTTTAAACCGTTGCCAGAGGATGAATTGATCACTCGTTCTGCCACTTTTCGGGAACAGTTGGCCACTCGGCGCAGTATCCGCCATTTTTCAACCAGGGAAGTTCCCATGGAAGTGATCGAAAATGTGATTATGACAGCTTCGTCGGCTCCTTCCGGTGCCAACCAGCAACCGTGGACATTTGTGGTTGTGAAGGACCCCAAAGTGAAGGGTGAGATCAGGGTCGCGGCTGAGAAAGAAGAGAAAGCGTTCTACGAACATCGTGCGACCGATGAGTGGCTTGCCGATCTGGAACCCCTTGGAACGGGTTGGCAAAAACCGTTCCTTGAAGATGCACCCTTTCTCATAGTAGTGTTCAAGAAGATTTATGGTATGGACGGGGATCAACAATTCAAACATTATTATGTTAATGAGTCTGTGGGTATTGCCAGCGGTTTCCTGTTGACTGCAATTCACCAAACAGGGCTTGTGGCGCTTACACATACACCGAGTCCCATGGGTTTTCTTGCGAAAATCCTAAATAGACCAGAAAATGAGAAAGCCTTTCTTCTCGTCCCTGTGGGATACCCGGCGGAAGATGCAGAGGTGCCTGATTTAGCTAAAAAAACATTTGAAAAAGTGGCGGAGGTATTCTGATGAATAAATCCAGAGATATTGTGATATTCGTTTTGATAGTTGCTGGCTTAGCTTTTTTGTTTACCCGGGATAAAGGTAACTCTGTCCCTTTCAGGAAGAGTTCCGTCAAGCAGGCTGAGAAATTATCCGGTCTGCAGTTTGAATCAACTGAGAGGAAACTGATGATGGAGGATCTATCCGGCAACCTTGAGAACTATGAAAGCATTCGTAATCTAAAGATTCCAAATTCAGTTCAACCCTCAATTCAATTTAATCCGACACCCATTGGAGTTCAGTTTGACAATATCAAACGAACAATCCGGTGGAGTCCGATCGAGGAAGTTTCACGGCCGGGCAATCTTGAAGAATTGGCATTTGCGTCTGTGGCGGAATTGGCCGAGCTGATCCGGACTCGTCAGGTAACCTCAACCGAGTTGACGAAAATGTACCTCAGTCGTTTGAAAGAACACGGGCCCACACTGGAATGCGTTGTAACCCTGACAGAGAACCTTGCCCTGAAACAAGCTGCCCGTGCCGATGTCGAGATCGCCGCAGGCAAATACCGAGGGCCACTCCACGGAATTCCCTACGGCGCGAAAGATCTTCTTGCGGTGAAAGGGTATAAGACAACGTGGGGCGCAATGCCCTACCAGGATCAGATGATTGATGAAAATGCGACAGTTGTAAAGAAACTTGAGGAAGCAGGAGCAATTCTTGTGGCAAAATTGACGCTGGGCGCGCTGGCTTGGGGAGATGTCTGGTTCGGCGGGAAGACAAAGAATCCGTGGAATCTTGAAGAAGGATCCAGCGGGTCCTCCGCCGGTTCAGGTTCTGCAACCGCGGCAGGTCTGGTGTCCTTTGCCATTGGTACGGAAACGTGGGGTTCTATTGTTTCACCGTCAACACGGTGTGGTGTGACCGGCCTGAGACCAACATTTGGCAGGGTTAGCCGAGCAGGGGCCATGGCTCTCAGCTGGTCTATGGATAAGATCGGCCCCATGTGCCGAACTGTGGAAGACTGTGCAATGGTATTCAACGCAATTTATGGACCGGACGGACAAGATCAGTCGGTAGCGGATATTCCTTTCAACTACCGACCGAGAGTGGATTTCAGTAATCTGCGCGTCGGTTACTTCAAGTCAGCATTTGATGAAGACTATCCCACAAAGGAAAATGATGCGAAGGTCTTGAATGTGCTAAGGGAGCTGGGAGCAAATCTGATTCCGTTTGACCTGCCCGATTTTCCTGTTGAGGATCTTTCTTTCATTTTAAGTGCCGAAGCAGCATCAGCATTTGATGAACTTACTTTGTCAGGTGAGGATGACCTTATGGTGAGGCAGGAACGCCAGGCGTGGCCAAATGTTTTCAGGGCATCCCGGTTCATTCCTGCTGTGGAGTATATTCAGGCAAACCGGGCGAGACATATGCTGCAGCAGGAAATGGCTGAAAAAATGAAAGAAGTTGATCTTTATGTAACACCTTCTTTTGGTGGTAATAATTCTTTGCTCACCAATCTCACAGGACATCCTTGCGTGGTAGTGCCTAACGGATTCAAGGAGAACGGGAGCCCAACCAGCATCAGTTTCATCGGTCAGCTTTACGACGAAGGGACAATCCTGGCTGTGGCCAAAGCATATCAGGATGCTACTGATTGGCACAAACAACATCCATCAATGTTTATTCCTTAACTTAATAAAGCGTTCGCAAGAGGAAAAAATGGTAGCCGGAACACATGAGTATGTTGGAGATCCCAGGAATGAGAATGTCCTGATATATATAAATGGGGAGATTGTTCCCCGGCCCGAGGCGAAGATTTCAGTCTTTGACAGTGGTTTTTTACTGGGTGACGGTGTCTGGGAAGGAATCCGCCTCCACTACGGAAAGCTGGCTTTTCTGGATGCTCACCTGGATCGACTCTACAGCGGAGCGAAGGATTTGGCCATAGATATTGGTGTGAGCAGAGACGAAATGACCGAACTCATCCAAAAAACTCTGGATGCCAACGGTATGAATGATCACGTCCACATCCGTCTTATCGTTTCTCGTGGTCTTAAGAAAACACCCTACCAGCACCCCAATGCGAACGTGGGCAGATCTACTATCGTCATCATCCCGGAGTACAAGATTGCTAGCAAGGAAGTTTTGCAAAAAGGCCTCAGGCTCGGTACTGTTTCCGTTCGGCGGGGGACTGCTGACACTCAGGATCCTCGTCTAAACACACTGAGCAAACTCAACTGCATCGCCGCCTGTATAGAGGCCGACCGCCTCGGCTACGATGAAGGGTTAATGCTGGATGTGAACGGCCACGTCTCCACATGCAATTCTACCAACTTTTTCATCGCCCGTGATGGTGAGGTTTGGACATCTCAGGGAGAATATTGTCTTCCGGGTGTCACTCGAGGGAACATTATCAGGCTATGCGAGGAGAACGATATTCCAGTATTCCAGAAAGATTTTTCCGTAGAGAAAGTTCACAGTGCCCATGAGGCTTTTGTGACAGGGACCTTCGCTGGTGTGATCCCTGTGACTGAAGTGGATGGGCATGAGCTTTCTGGCGGGAAGCGTGGACCTATGACCGGACGTCTGCAACAGCTCTATATTGAATTGATTAAACGGGAATGTAAAAGTGACTGACAATATTATTAGGATTGCCATGTGGTCCGGTCCCAGAAATATTTCAACTACCCTTATGCGTTCCTGGGAAAGTCGTGGTGACACTTTTGTAACAGATGAGCCTTTCTATGCGTACTATCTTTTATCCACAGGTCGGGATCATCCAGGGAAAGAGGAGGTGATTGCTTCGCAGGAGACTGATTGGCGCCTTGTTGCGGACTGGCTCACGGACTCTCCACAAAATGAATATTCAGTCTGGTATCAGAAGCATATGGCCCAGCATTTTCTGCCGGAGATGGAGAAAGAATGGACCTCTGGTCTTATCAACTGTTTTCTCATCAGGGAACCGAGAGAAGTGCTCCTTTCATACACAGCTAAAAGAGGGAATGTATCATTGCCTGAAATCGGCTACTGTCAGCAGTTGGAACTGTTTGAATACGAGAAAGAAATAACAGGGAAAATTCCGCCAGTTCTGGACTCACGAGACGTGCTGGATCACCCGAAGCGGATGCTGAGTTTGTTCTGTGAAAGGGTGGGTGTGGATTTTTCTGAACGGATGCTCTCCTGGCCAGCGGGGAGGCGAGAAACGGACGGAGTTTGGGCAAAGCATTGGTACGACCGAGTTGAGAAGTCTATCGGCTACCTGCCTTATAAAAAGAAAACTGTTGATTTGCCTGATGAACTCTTACCGCTCTGTAAAGAAGCGACAGAATACTACGAAGTGCTAAAGGCGAACCGACTTAAACTGGANTGAGAATGTCTGGTTATTGATTGATCTATCAATAGTGCTGGGAAGTACGAAAATGAAGTCGTTGAAAGTTTCAGTGACAGTACTCATTACATTCCTAGATTACTATTTGTGAGTTTAATAGCGACCGAATTCGCGGTCGTGAAATCAGGACGCTGCTATTGAAATAATTCCTACCGGGAGGATAAGATCAAAGGCAACGGGGGATGTCGCTTCTAAAATCAGAAATTTTGACTACATTCCGAGGAGCCGTTCCGTATTTCCTCCCAATATACTGGCTTTGTCCTCCTTGGAGACGTTCAGCGCCTCAATACTTTTGAGCATCTTTTCGATGCTGCCAATCTGGTGTGGGTAGTCGCTACCGGCCACCAGGTGATGGACACCAGCGAAACTGATGGCAAACTCCAGTGCCTTCACATCAAAATTGACGGTATCGTAATAGAAGTTTTCCTTCAGGTATTCAGTGGGCGGTCTTGAGATGTTCTCCCTGCATTGATCGTAAGCTTCGTAACCACGGTCTAATCTCTCCGCAAAGTACGGGATTGCACCCCCGAGATGTCCCAACACCCACCGTATGTTCGGGAATCGTTCTACCACACCACTGAAGATCAGGCTGGCTGTGGCCAATGTGGTATCAGTCAGGAATCCGACCAGCGGCATGAGCATGTACTGTTCCATGGCTTCGACACCCACGGGATAGGTAGGGTGGAGGAAGAATACGCTCTTTAGGTCGTTCGCGATCTCATAGATGGGCCAGAATCGACTGTCGCTTAAGGGTACTCCGTTTGCGTTACTGAACAGTGTAATTCCTTTAAGACCCAGTTCAACAACGGCCCGTTCAAACTCATGGGCGCACACTTCTGGCTTGTTCAACGGAAGTGTTCCCAGTGTGGCAAAGCGATCGGGATCATCGGTCTGGATCTGGGCATAACTGTTGTTGACTATCTTGCATAGCTCTACTGAGCGGTCCGGCGCCTCAATGAGGGTGCCAGGCGCGGTGAATGATATCACCTGCATATCGACACNAACCTTATCGAGGACCTCTTTCCGGAAATCCATATTTCTGTGCCCAGGCACCAGAACGTTGTAATCCCCGGGTGAATGGAACACGGGGTTGTTGTCAGCGTCATAGGTAATGGTGTAAGCACTGGGACCGGCTTCCACAGCTTCAATGTAAGCTGTGGGATAGACGTGGTTATGGAANTCGATGATTGGCATTTTTTAATTCCTTTTCTNTTTTGATTTGCTCCANAAATAATATACNGGTAATCCTGTCAAGACGAGTGATAGGCCAACTANACTTTCGGCGGGNTCCGAAACNACNTGATTCANGACGATGAGAAATGAAAAAAAGGCAAACAGCAAGGGGACTACAGGGTAGCCCCAGATATGATATTCACGGCTGAGATCAGAGCGGCGCCGCAGCAATATCAATCCGATAGCCATTAGCCCGAAGAATATCCATTCGGTGTAGATCACGCGGGTGAAGAGCTCACGATAAGTTCCTGTCCATACCAGCACACTGCTCCAGACAGCTTGAATCATGAGGCCTTTAGTGGGCGTGAGATACTTTGGATGGATGTTGCCCATCCATCCAAACAACATATCATCCTGTGCCATGGAATAGTAGACGCGAGGTCCGGCAAGTATGATCCCACTGAGAGCGCCGAAAGTAGAGAAGACGACGAGTCCTGACATGAAAGCACCACCTCCGAAACCGAGGAGCTTGTCGGCCGCATCAGCGGCGATTCGTGTGGAGGCGGCCACCGTTTCCAGTGGCAATATGTAGAGATACACACTATTCATGGCCATGTAGCAGAATGTAACGATAATGATGCCGAGAATCAGGGAGCGCGGTATGGTTTTTCGCGGTTCAACAGTTTCCTCAGAATTGTAGGTGACCATGTGCCATCCGCCGAAGGTGAACAGTCCGGCGATCATGGCGAGAAGGAAATTCTCCAATGTGACNCCCGTGTCTGGAAGGTTGCCTACCGCAAAATGTTGTGGAAGATCAGATCCCAGGATAAAACCGGCAATAATGATCAAGATGATAGCGAGAATCTTCACAACGGTGATCCCCGTCTGTAGCATACTTCCCGGCCTCACCCCGCGGTAATTCACCAGGGACAGTATCAAAACAATACTTATTGCGACCCCTTTAATTTTCCCATCGGACATGGGAATGAAATACGCAACATACCGCGAACAGATGACGGCCACCGCCGCAATGATCCCCGAGTGCATTACCCAAAACATGGCCCAGCCCCATAAAAAGCCGAAAACCGGGGAGAAGGCTTCTTTCAGATAAATGTAGACTCCCCCTGATTGGGAGAAGGTAGAAGCTAATTCCGCGCATACTAGGGCGCCGAATAATGTAAGGATACCCGATGCCAGCCAGACGAGTAGGATACCGGTCACTGATGGTACCAGGTTGGTAACTGATGAAGGTTGGACAAAGATGGCTGATCCGATAATCGTCCCCACAACCATTGCGGTAGCATGTGGCAGACGGATGGCCCGCCGCAGTTGTGGTCTGTTGCTTTTGGTCATTTTCGGCGAGGATGCTTCCCAACTCCCATGACTGCCTGATTCTTTGGGCCCCGAATTTAATTTTACCCTGTCATTCATCACCGGTGTACCAGAAAAAACTGGCAAGCCTAGTTTGTCGTTTAGGAAGGAGTGGCTCGGGCCGGAATCGAACCAGCGACACATGGATTTTCAGTC
>PBTS01000084.1:0-8527 GCA_002729175.1 Fidelibacterota bacterium | reverse complement strand
TCCATCAGAACTACCCAAACCCATTCAACCCAATCACAACCTTACGCTACGATTTACCAGAAAACAGTCTTGTGAATATCATCATTTACGATATGCTGGGTAGAGAAGTGAAGACTTTAGTTAATACAACCCAGGATGCTGGGTTCAAATCAGTTGTCTGGAATGCCACCAATGACCACGGAAAACCAGTTAGTGCGGGTGTTTATCTCTATCAGATACAAGCTGGAGATTTTGTGCAAACAAAGAAGATGGTGCTGCTGAAATGAATTTAACGTGAATCAAGCGGTATTCTGTAATCCAACATTGGTAATAGATGCAGTCTTTGCTTTTGCCAAAAAGTATATACCGCTCAAAATAAATAAAACAGTTCCAAGGGTAGCCATGCCGTAGGTAAATAATCGTATAAACTGGTAATAATTAAGATCCGCCTGGCCCCAATCTTTATAAAGTTGGATTCCAATCGACCCGGTGTAACCGATAGCATCGCTCAAGTAAATAGCAAAAACAGCTGTACCAGTAGCTCGGGTTGATGCCATGATTCTTTCGAATAAAACAGCACCAAATGGTACATACGCCAAATAGGCACCGAAGCCAATCAGAATCATCCACCATAGTCCGCTAATAATATTTAAATCTTTAAGAACAGTTGCTACTCCCATGAGAATCATACCAATCAACATAACAGAAAAAACAGCTATCAATCCCTTCCTATGATTTTTGGCGAGATTAAGTAAAGCCATGACAATCATAATGCCCAAAGCAATAGGCAAATCTGCTTTTGAAAAAAGTGTAGGTTCAGATGCATAGCCCATAGCTGCAAAAACTTCTGGCATATACATGTCACGGACATCCCGGTATGCCGTCAAAAAGAAATAGAGAATGAGCAACATTATCATACCACCCATAAATTGTTTAAAAAATGAAGATCGACTCTGACCATCCATAACGGTACGCTCACATCTACTGGAAATATCGTCAGCGGTTGGGTCAGGTAAAAGATTCAGTAAAAAGACTGAAATAATAAAGGGAATAAAGAAAATGGCTCCAACGGTTACCGGCATCCAAAATTCAGTTATGCCCGTTTCCATTATCCATCCGCCCACTGTTTTAACCGAGCTGCTGGCGACGATATAGGAACAACTCAATCCGGCGAACAAGAGTTCTGCCGTTTTTCTTCCCTCCAGATATCGTGAAACGAGACCCCAAACCATTCCCAATGGTAAGCCGTTTATGAAGATGGCTAACACTTTGAGGTTCTCTGGAAGAATTGCGAATCCAAGCAATGCTGACTCTGCTATGATAATCATCAAGACCAGTGCCTTTGCCTGCTGACTTCGTCCAATTTCCGAGCAAAATTTGCATCCGTAATATTTAGAAATGGTGTATCCTATTATTTGCCCGATGACAAAAGCCGTTTTTAGCTTTATTCCAGTACCCATGAATTCGAGACCGGCGAAAGTCGCAGCTCCGAAGGGTTTTCTAAATGCATACATACAGAAGTAAGTCAAAAATGCAAATCCCATAGCATATAAACTGAACTGCCAAGAAGGAGCCCGGCTCAACCATGATGTAATTATACTCTGTTTTTTTTGATTATTCATTAATTACGTTCCACAGTTGTCCATTATTGTCTGATAAGTATTTTTTAGCCTCATTTAGTGAACACAATCTTATGGGCCAATTCACTTCAGGAGGTTTTTTTTATGCGCAAAGTTGGAATGGATCAAGTTCTATTACAATATCTTATTCTGATGTTGAGGGCGGTCAAGACAGCATTGTCACCAATGATAATGCTACCATCACCTGGGGCGATGGCAATAAACTACGATAATCATACATTCATTGAGTATCAGGATAAATGGAAAAGAATTAAATATTATGCTATAAACAAATTGAAATTTCAGAAAGTGAAACAAATATGAGTGTTGTTGAGATAACTTACAATTATTATTGGGAAATCATTAAAGCGGATTATTTTTCTTATAGTAAAAATGATAACAATGAATTGAAGTTAGTAAATAGAACATCAATTTCTGTTGAATACGAATGTCCCGGATTTGAGTAAATCTATCCCTAACCCCCACCCAAAGAGATAGGATTTAAGCAAGAGCCCCGCCGCAGCGGGGGTTTTTGTTTGTGGGATGATGGGTAAGGGCTTAGTTATGTATCGGATATATTTTCCAAGTTAAAAAAAGATTAAACTAAAAACTTATTTGATATCGGATAAAATTTTGAAGCAGACTCTATTAAAGAGTTCGCCGTTAATTCTTTAACTCCATAGATATCTACGATGCAACCATATTGATCTATTACTTTGCGTACAAGTAAATCAAAATCACCATCACCTGATAGCAGTATTATTTTTTCTGCTTCTTGAGCTGAATCTAAGATATCGATAGCTATACCCACATCCCAATCTCCCTTAGTACTGCCGTCTGCTCTAGATATATAGGGCTTGAGTTTCATATTAAATCCAATAGATCGTAACGCGTATTGAAATTTTTGTTGCCTCTCATCTCCTCGATCTATAGCGTAAGCATTTGCTTTAATGATTTCATCTTTAGATTCTATTTGATTCCAAAAACGTTTGTAGTTAAAGGAACGTCTAAAAGTATCTCGCGTGGTATAATAAATATTTTGAACGTCAACAAATATGGCAGTTTTCATTATCTTTAATTTATAGCCAAAGTATCTGGATTTATATCACAGGGTATTTCTAAATAATATTTAGAAAAAAACAGAGCTGAATCTCCACCGATGGTTTCAATCATTTTAATTGATACACTATTATGATTCACTATAATAAATGGGGACACATTTTTGGGAGACACATAATACAANACATTCCATAAGCAATAGTAGTTTTGATGAATTAATTAATATTGCTATTAATTCTTTTGGGTNGGATTGTTCACAAAACACTCAATCTAAATAGTCGAAAGTGCCCATTANCCACCTCTTCCTAAAATTTATATTAGACTTTATTTCTNTTACTTACACTATTTCGTTTTCAATATAGTGAAATGCTTCTTCCTTCTGGTCCAAGCANAACAAAACCAGCAAGTCATCCTGTTTGGCATATTGAATAGATTTTTTAATTCCGCCCAGGATGTCGTCTGTAAATTGGATTGAACTTTCTGTGATACCGTGATCCTTAAAACAGGTGCTGATTATGCTGGGAATTTCGCCNACTTTCCGACCGCGTAAATATTTTGGTATTTCAGCAATTATAACATGATCAGGTTTGATTTTCGCTGCAGACTTTACCAGTCCGGCAATATCATCATTGCTGCGATCGCCGGCTTGACCNATCAATAATAATTTCCGTTTTGCGGGAATATTTTTTACCATGGTTACAAGGGCATTCATGCCGTGGGGGTTGTGAGCAAAATCCATTAAAATTGTATAGCCGTTCTTTTTGAATATATTCCCGCGTCCGGGGTTTTCTGTATAAGAACTTCCAAATGTACGCAGGCTGTCAGCAATCGCTTCGTTTTTAACACCTAAAGCTTTGGCCAGGGAAATTGCGCCCAGGCAATTGGAACTGTTATGAACAGCTGCTCGATCCATAGTTATGGGGATCTGGTGATGGTCAAGCATTGCAGTTTTTATTCCATTCTCAAAATAAATAATTTGCCCGTCCTCAATTGTACAGGCTTTACCGCCTTTTTTAACATGATTAGAGACAGTTGGGTCAATCGCATCTAAACTGAACCAGCAAATCTCCTGGGTAACATTTTTAGCATAGTTTACAATTTCTGCGTCATCGGCGTTTAAAACCAAAATCCCGTCTGGTGCCAATCCATGCCGAATGATGAATTTAGTTTCCACCATGTCGGATAAATTTTGAACGCCATATTCGCCTAAATGATCTTCCGCAACATTGGTAATGATCGCTGCATGGACATTTTTCACAGGCAGCCCCCGCCGGAGCATTCCGCCCCGGGCGATTTCCAGTATCGCGGTTTCCACATCCTGATTCCGCAGTGTGGCTCGGGCGCCTTCCGGTCCGGAATAATCACCTGATTCCACGGTTTGTTTTGCAACACGGATTCCGTCTGTGGAAGAAGCTCCTGTCATCATACCGGCAGTTGTCAGGATTGATTCCATCAGCCGAACGGTGGTTGATTTTCCATTGGTACCGGTAATGAGCACTACCGGAACATCTGAAACCTGGTTCCAATCAATTTCCTGAGGAGCGGAAATGCTGTCTACTTCAAATTGCCGGGAACCTGTTCCTGTCCCGATTGAAACAACATTGTCAGACTGTAAGAAACGGACATCATGTTCATTTGCAGCCGCACACATTTTGGCCAGGGCAGGGTTCAATTCAGCTTTGATTTCATTTTTTAATTCTGCAAGCTTGCTATGATCAAGAAAAAGTTCACCTCCGTTTAATACGGAAAGGGTCAAATTCCAAATGACTTCATTTACTGAGCAGGCGGAATAAAGAGCATCAATGGGAGCGGAGAAATACAGGCTGATTCCTCCAGAAAATCGGCGGGTTTTCATTTCTTCTTTTCCCCAGCCGACTAAGTGTAATACGTAGGATACACACTTTTCCCAAACCTGGAGTACTTCTTCCTGGCGGATATCCGGAACTTCTACATCCAGCATTGCTCCGGATTTATCAGTAAACAGGCTTGGTCCGGTTATGCGGCGTGTATCAAGGATGTTCATCAGTCCGCTTCTTCTTTTGCAATGCGGACGCCGCGTTCGTCCTGGATGATTTTTTGGCCTTCCTCCAATTCAAAATGAAAATCTTCAACCACTGTTTCATCCTGTTTTAGTTTTGCTGATTTGTCAACCGGAGCAGTCTTTTCTGAATCGTAATGAACAATCTGCTTCCAGCAGCGTGTGATATCGTCACCAAGGATCAACACTAAATCACCTTCTTTACCCATACTCAAGGCTGCCTCGACTGCGCCGGCTTCATCAGGGATGACGTCAATTCCGGCTGTCTTAATCCCGGCTGTTAAAAGAGTTTTTTTCATAAGCTGCGGGACTTCATCATCAGTCCTGCCCCTGCGGTTATCATCAGCCTTACAGATGAAATGGTCAAAATGTGGGGCAGCAATTTCGGCAATTTTCTGAATATCTTCATCCCTGCGGTCACCCGGAGCTGATATAACAGCTATCCGCTTGCCGTTCACATCCAGCTTACTGCATAGTTCGGAAATGGCACGCACCGCTGCCGGGTTATGGGCATAATCCAGCAGAACCTTGAAGGGATGTTCTTCAAAAATGTTCATCTTTCCCGGCGCCTGGAAAAAAGTCTGGGTGAAGGTTTGTAAACCGTGACGGATGTCATCCAGTTCCTTGCCCATGCTGTACGCCAGGGCAGCNGCAAACATGGCATTTTGAACATTGTGTACGGCTTTTCCTTCCAGGGTTGCAGGAATGAGATGTGTCCATAATAGCGGAATNTGAGCGCCATTATCATAAAAAGTGATCATATCNCCATTGATGCCTTTTTCCAAAACGACCGCTCTCCCNCCGGCTTGAATATGCTGTTTGACCAGTTCATGGGTGGGATTCATGGTNACGTAACAGAGATGATCCGCTTTGGAATAATCAGCCATTCGCAGGCAATNCTCATCATCTGCATTCAATACGGCAGTATCNGTCGCAGTTTCCACAACAANCCGTTTTACTTCAGCCAGTTGTTCCAGCGTATCAATCCCTTTTAACCCCAGGTGATCAGCGGAAATATTCAAACAAGCGGCAACATCGCTTCTTTCATAACCAAGGCCGCTGCGGACAATCCCGCCCCGGGCGGTTTCCAAAACCGCCATATCTACGTCCGGATCTCTCAAAACCATTTGGGCGCTTTTCGGTCCGGTCATATCGCCTTTCATGGTTAAATGTCCGTCAATATACACGCCGTCTGTTGTCGTGAAACCAACTGTATGTCCCNCTGTTTTCATGAGATGCGCCAGCATGCGCGTGGTTGTGGTTTTACCATTCGTACCGGTAATAGCAGCGATGGGAATTCGGCTGGGGGATGAATTGGGGAATAACATNTCCATTACCGGGCCGGCTACGTCCCTGGGTTCACCTTGGCTGGGNGCAATGTGCATCCTGAATCCGGGTGCCGCATTCACTTCCACGATCGCTCCGCCGATTTCACGATAGGATCGTGTAATGTCATCCGTCAGGAAGTCCACACCNCCAACATCAAGCCCAATTGCTTTCACGGCGCGTTCTGCCATGGAGCGGTTGTCCGGATGGACGATATCTGTCATATCAATGGCGGTTCCACCGGTAGATAAGTTTGCTGTGGAGCGCAAAAACAATTGTTCACCCTTCTTAAGCACAGTGTCCAGGTTGTATCCTTTGGTCTTCATGAGCCGCTCTGCCTGGTGGTCCACCTGNATTTTTGTAAGGACTTTTTCATGTCCAATACCGCGGCGGGGATCTGAATTTACAATGTCAATTAATNTCTGGATTGAATGTTTTCCATCGCCGGTTACATGTCCCGGAACNCGTTTCGCAACAGCGATGAGCTTTCCATTCACAACCAGCATGCGATGATCTAATCCGGTGATAAAGCTTTCCACCAGTACACCTTTTGATGAACCGCGTTCACGGGCAATTTTAAAAGCGGATTGTACTTGTTCATTTTCGGTCANATTGATGGAGACGCCCCGCCCGTGGTTTGCGTTTAATGGTTTTACAACCACGGGGTAACCGATCCGGTTGGCCATGCGCNCAGCTGCATTTTCATTGTAGACCAGTTTCTGGATGGGAACAGGCAAACCCAGATCATTTAAAAGTGAATTTGTATCGTCTTTATCGCTGGCTATCTCAACAGAAATATGCCTGGTTTCGTTTGTGACTGTAGCCTGGATCCGTTTTTGATATTTCCCCTGGCCAAATTGCACCAGGCTGTACTGGTTCAAGCGCATGGCGGGGATATCCCGTTCCTTGGCAGCTTTGACTAATGATGCTGTGCTGGGGCCAAATTCAAAACGCTGGGCAAAGCGGATAAAATCGTCACGTTCTTCCTCAAAATTGAAATCGGGATCAATATCCTCCATCTGATCTTTCAAATCCTGGGGTAAAAGATCCAGCAATAACTGTCGCGCCAATCTGCCTGATCTCAGGCCTACATCACGCTGCAAATACTGGAAGACCATATTGTACTGGCCTTTGATGTCTGTTGAACGGGTTTTTCCAAAGGTTACTTCTGAACCGGCAATATTCTGTAATTCAATGGCAACATGTTCCATGACGTGACCCAGCCATGTACCCTCTTTCTCCTTTAATCGTCTCACGAAACCGCCGGGTGTTTGATAAGAGCAGCCATGCTCCGCCAGTCCGGGGAGAAGAACTAAAAGAGTATCAATAAATTTATTTCCAAGTTTTACGGTAGGCCAGTCCTCTAGGATTCCCAAATCCAAAACATGGCGTATGACCGGGAAACGGGCGTACCTGTTGGGTCCTACATAAACGTTTGTTGAAATTATATTCATATTCTGCTCCGATTTTGACAGTTATTTATTAAATGTTTGTGTTCCCAGATCAGAGTCGAAAACAGTGGCNGTATGTGTATTGAGGTTATATTTNGAACCGGAAGCAAGGATGTGTAGCCTTATATCCGTAATATTGATGGCATCATTTCGGGCTGCGCTACTTACAGAAGTTGCGTTCATTTTGCTTGGATCAACCACCGTAACTGCCCCGCTTCCTTCCACAGAAAACGTGTTGTCATGATCAATAAAAATAGCAGTATTTTCATCAATTCCCACACCAGTTAGAAAAGGGCTGTAAGCAATGGCTGCCAGCAGTCTTCCAAGCCGGTTNCGCTGGCGGAAGTGCTGATCAATTACAATGCTGTTCGTCAAGCCAAGCCCGGGACTTAATGAAACACTTCTCGGTGTGGGTGTGCTCCCGCTCCGACCTCCGGAAATCATGTGTTCCGGCATGATGGCAGCCCCGGCTGATGTACCCGCCACGTGAACCCCGTCTGCATTCAACTTGCGGATGACTTTTGCCACCGGAGTTCCCCCCAAAATTGTAGACAATCGTAATTGATTCCCCCCCGAAATGAAAATACCTGTTGATTTCTTTAAGTTGGAGAGGTAGTCTTCTCTGCTGCAGTCACTTCTTTTTTTAATATCAATACTAAATACATCTGAAGCTCCCATTTCTGTAAACAGGCTGGTAAAAATTTCGCCGTTATCTTCTAACTTAGTCGCTGTTGGAATGATAGTAATAACAGCTCTGTCTCCACCGCACAGTTTTACAAACTTCTCAAGGATCGTAGGTTCTTTCCGTTTGCTAACAACTCCTCCAATTGGGATTATATATCCCCTGTCAGCATCTGTATTTCCTCGTGATGGTGTCATCTGTTTCTTTCTACTTATTTAAGAATAATTGCCAATAATAATGTACTATTTTTAACTGAACAAAAACGGTTCAAAAAAAGCCGAGGAAAATACAATAAAAATTCTCAGAACTCACTCTCAATTTGAAGATTACAGAAGATTTTCTCTTTTTATGTTTATTATAATAGATTAGTTGT
>PBTS01000032.1:0-41615 GCA_002729175.1 Fidelibacterota bacterium | reverse complement strand
GATTAGTGCAGGAATGGCAGAATATCCAACGGATGGAGAAGGGATGAGAGACCTGATCGCAATCGCGGACCGCGCTATGTATACAGTGAAGGGTCGGGGNGGCAATGATGTNGAGGTCGGTGAGGTTACCCAATAATGTTTATGTGTANAGNTATGTATGGAGTACTTTATTTGACTAGTCCTAATGAACGTGCTTAGGANAAATTTTCTCGATGANAAATGAANCTTAGACTTTACAGAAAAAGCTCATTTTGCGTANTTACTTTACNCTTGGTAGTGTGGTACGGTTGTTCCGTTAAGCCGGCACCTGAACCGGCGTTGGNAGNTGACACGAGATCAACAAAGGAAGAAGTAGAGAAGGTCAATACCAAAGCGCTCAAACATTTTATGGATGGTGAAATGTATTTCTCTCAGGGTAACNATCCCATGGCGGTGATTGAATTCCAGGACGCTCTTCGCTATGATCCCGGTTCATCAAGTATTCATACATCNCTGGCAGAAGTTTATGTCAGNCTCGGCAAACTGGACCGCGCTGAAGAAACACTTCAGGAAGCCCTTANACTGGATCCTCNCAACANAGACGCCAGAGAGTTACTTGCGCAGCAGTTCCTAATGCAGAACAGTGTTGAGAAGGGATTAGAGCAGTATATAATTCTGGAAGAGAATGATCCAGACGAAAGACAGTACTCCTACGTGGTAGCAGAAATTCTGGTTAGACAAGGAAAACTTGAGGCTGCTCAGGAAAAAATGTGGGTTATCTACCAAAGGGATTCTTCTGAGCTTCAGGCGCTCATGAGAGCGGCGGAAATTGCCAGGCAGCGTAATGAACTGGAATTTTCTTTGGACGCTTACGCAAAACTTACTGAGGAAAAACCGGACAATATTCAGTTCTGGAAAGCCTATAGTGAACTGGCTGTTATGCTACAGAAATTTGATAAAGCAGTAAATGGACTCAACAGTTTGGCGCGGCTCACAAGTGACGATCCCGCCGTTCAAGAACGTTTGGGNATTCTNTATTATGAGAACAATGAAATAGAGTCAGCGGACTCCATTTTTACCATGTTGTATGAAGACGGCACACGGACACCGGGAATTCTCTTTTATCTTGGGCGCATTTCTATCTCTGATGGTGATTATACCCATCTTGCTGTGCTGGCCACAGAACAGGTGGAGCTGTTCCCCGATGAGATTTCCGGATACACCAATCTTGCACTAGCTTATATAAATTTAGATAATCCACTCGATGCTATCTCAATTCTTCTTAGGGCTCGGGACAAGTTCCCCAAGAGTTTCGGGGTTAACTACCTATTGGGTAGCACATACAGCACGGAGAAAAAGTACG
This sequence comes from Fidelibacterota bacterium, assembly GCA_002729175.1. Lineage (GTDB taxonomy): Bacteria > Fidelibacterota > Marinisomatia > Marinisomatales > S15-B10 > UBA2125. The sequence goes on along the minus strand of PBTS01000032.1, from coordinate 40,273 downwards.
AACTCGCCAAGAAGAGTCTAAAAACAGCACTTTCTATCGATCCCGAGTCAAGACCCACAAAGCACCTGTTGGCAACAGTCTACAATTATCTTGAAGAGTGGACATTTTCAGATAAACTGTATGAAGAACTTGTTTCTTCAGATAAAAGCGATGGTCAGGCGTTGAATAACTACAGCTATACACTGGCCGAGCGAGGAATAAAGCTACGCACGGCTATGAACATGGCTGAGAAAGCAATGGAACTGGAACCGGGAAATCCTGCTTATCTTGACACAATTGGCTGGATCTATTTCAAGCAAAAAAAATTCGACAAAGCTCTGAAATACATTGAACAGTCCATTTCAAAAAATCCTGAAAACGCTGTTGTTCTGGAACATTTGGGTGACGTACTCATGAAGGTAGATCGTCCAGAGGATGCTCGCACCTATTACGGAAAGGCGCTTGCTATCGATAAANACAACGACCGTCTTCAAAGAAAAATAAAAGAGTAACACTTTTTGGCTGAATCAGTTAGCCTCACTATCGTCATTCCGGTCTTCAATGAAAGGGAATCGATCCCTCACTTGCTGGACGAGATCCATTCCGTCATGGACACCAATTGCAACTATGAAATTGTCTGCGTAGACGACGGTAGCAGTGATGGTACTTTCGAGTATCTCAGAGATCGACGCCAAAGCGATGATAAGCTTCGACTCATCCGATTCCTCAGGAATTATGGGAAGTCCGCTGCGCTGGCAGAAGCGTTTAAAAGAATCTCCTCAGATTATGTGGTGACCCTGGACGCTGATCTTCAGGATGATCCGATGGAAATTCCTCTTATGGTGGAAAAACTCCAGGAAGGTTATGATTTGGTTTCAGGCTGGAAAAAAGAGAGACGAGATCCGTTATCAAAGCGTATACCATCAAGANTGTTCAATATTACCACNCGTCTTTTAACCGGTATCNACATTCACGATTTCAATTGTGGTTTNAAGGCATACCGGTACAATGTTGTGAAATCACTGGATATTTACGGCGGTATGCACCGATATATTCCGGTCCTGGCNGGGAANAANGGATTCCGTGTCACTGAGATGGTCGTAAATCATCGGNCCCGTCAGTACGGAGATAGTAAGTTTGGCANAGAACGGTACTTTAGGGGAATGTTTGATCTCCTCACTGTACTTTTCCTCAGNCGGTACACCCGGCGTCCACTTCATCTGTTTGGTCTTTTNGGGTNCATCAGCNTATTTGTCGGAATCAGTGTGGACNTCCGGGTTCTTTACTTGAAGTACGGTCTGGGAGANCCCTTTTCAAAGCATATTGCTCTGCTTGTTTTTGGCGTATTGCTGGTGATTCTGGGCGTTCAGTTTATCTCCATCGGACTTTTGGGTGAGATGATTGCTCAGTCCACTTTCAAGACNGGTGAGTCCGCCAGGGANGTTGTGCTTTATGACAGTTCAACTCCCTGAGGTTTAGTCACAATTTCCTTTTCATCCTCATCTNCANACGTGTTAATCAGCGTCATTACNCCAGCATACAACCGTGCNGATGAAATTCCTCACCTCCTTGAATCCATTGCAAAACAGACAGTGGCTTCGGACAGGTTCGAGATGGTGATTGTGGATGANGGATCCACGGATCAAACTGTTGATATTATTGAAGCTATGATTCCAAACTTAAACTTCAACTTGANCTTTGTGAAACAGGAGAATNCGGGCCCCGGTTCTGCACGAAATCAGGGAATAGAGGAAGCGAAAGGCGAACTATATGTTTTTATCGATTCGGATTGTGAAGCAGATCCCCGATGGCTAGAGATCATTCTCGATTCTTTTGAGAGGGAAGGTTTTGATGCTTTTGGTGGNCCCGATGCTTCCAAGGGAGATTTCACTACCCTTCAGCGGGCCATCGATTTCAGTATGACGTCATTTCTCACTACGGGTGGGCTCAGGGGGCANAGCGTTCGTCCCCTGGCNAAATTCTATCCCAGGAGTCACAACATGGGGATGACCCGATCTCTCTATGAAAANGTTGGNGGTTTCGGATCTCTCCGGCACGGCCAGGATATTGAACTGAGCAACCGAATACATAAGAGCGGTGCAAAAGTGACTTATTTACCGGAGGCTATTGTCTATCATCGCCGCAGGACCACTTTAAAGAAGTTTTTCAGGCAGGTGTTCAACTGGGGTGTAGCTCGGATCAATCTCGGTAAAGTCGATTCCAAGATGCTGGAGCCGCTTCATTTCTTTCCGGCTGTAATTACCGTTATAGCAAGTATAATAACAGTCGGTTTTTTCATTGATCCCATTAAGTATGGNTCATTTTTTGAACTCGGTTTCGGATTTTTTCTGTTCCTGGCCGGCGCTGGTGCATGGAAGCTTAAAGATTTGAAAATATTTTTTATACTTCTGGCGATAATTCCAATTCAGATGTTCGGTTATGGTTTAGGGTTTATCGTTGCCTTTGTCTTTCGCTTCATCCTTCGACAGAAGGTGTGGACTGGGTTTCAAAAAAAGTATTATTAAACGGATGGAACANGGTTCACAATTGCCTCCACATTTGACCCTTCTGAAGCGGGAAGCGGGGAGAGAGAACCCTCAATCGGCAAAGGATATCAATGACAGAAGTATGCGGGCCTACCGTGAACAGTATTGGTACGGTGGNAATTTTCTCGNAAACTACATTGGTATTGAANACTACNTCGGGAAAAGAATTCTTGAAGTGGGTTCTGCCGAGGCGGGTTTGTTAAAATTCTTCCACGAGTTGGGAGCTCGCTGTACGGGCATGGAGCTTTCTCCTTTGCGGTTTTCTCACTCCAAGCTCTTGAACGATACTTCGGAGATAAAGTTGGTAAGGGGTGATATTTGCAACTCTGATTCGTATAAGGAGTCATTGGCAGAAGAATTCGATGTTATTGTTATTCGTGATGTCATTGAACATATTGAAGACAAACTTTCTGCCCTCAGTAATGTGTTCAATCTCCTTTCAGAAGATGGGCATCTTTTTATTTCATTCCCGCCACGTTACAGTCCTTATGCCGGTCACCAGCAGACAGTCAAAAACTTTCTGGGAAAGATCCCGTATATCCATTTGTTACCGAACTCTCTCTACTCAGCTTATCTCAGGATGANAGGGCACCCGGAAACAGGCATTGACTATTTAATAGCTACAAAGCTGACAAGGATCTCGGTACACAGGATGGAGGGTTTCATTAGGGAAGCCGGATTCAAGATATTGAGGCGGGGTCTCTTTTTTTCACGACCCACCTATCGTTTTCGATTTCACTTTCCNACACTGAGGAATCCACTGGCTGGCCTGCCGGGATTCAGGGAAGTGCTCACGAACGGCGCCCTCTACGTGCTTATGAAAAGGAGGAACGATTGATTGTNATTGTCATTGGCATGCATCGAAGCGGTACCTCCGCCGTAGCAGGGATCCTTCATCTAAATGGCATCGCCATGGGTTCTGAAAAAACTTTCAAACCAAAACCGTTGCCGCAAAATCCCAAAGGATTTTACGAGAATTACGATTTTAGGAAAATCAATGACAAAATTCTCAAGCAAGCCGGCTACAACGTTAAATCTTTTGATACGGATATCCCAGTTGTTCATGCCAGTGACAGAACTGTAGCAAAAATGGGAAAGCTGACGGAAAAACAGGTTTCTGAGGATANTGATTGGGGATGGAAAGATCCCCGCACATGCCTGACGCTTTCAGAATGGTTGACACTGTTTGAAGAGAAAGGACTGCTAGAGGATACGAAAGTTGTTTTTACCACACGGAGTGCATCAGCTGTTGCTGAATCTTTGAGACAACGGAACGAACTCCACATTGATAATGGCCTTATGCTTTGGCGCCTATATCATGAACGTGCCTTGAAATCGCTGGAGCAATTTCCCGTTCCGAGGTTTCACTTTTCTTACGAAAATATGCTGAATGACTCCCATTCGGTTTGCAGTAAACTTTTCCAGTTCCTCGGCAAGGCATTCGACGATTCTGTGGTTGGCAGATTTATCGATCCTGATCTCAATCGAAGTGAACTCTCTGCTAAAGTTAAATTGGGTGGAGAGGTGACCGCCCTGTCTGAGAAACTCCACTCCCTTTCTTCCGTTTGAATCCCATGACGGAGAAAAAAGCAATCAATGTTGTTTCTGTCAGCTGGTACTCATCGGGGCATATAAAAAGANTNGTGAACAATCTTCTAGATAAGGCGGAAAATCCCGAAACCCTCACCTTCACGATTATTGACAATACGAATGGAACTGATATGGAACTGAAAGAGGTGCTTTCAGATGTGCCTTCTTTAACTATTCTATACAATAAATCTGAGGCAAAGCAACGCTCCGTAGCCCATGCATCAGCTCTTGATNTGGCCATGTCGAAATTGGAANCGTACTTCACACTGGTCATCGACCCAGATGTCCACATTTTCAAGGAAGGTTGGGACAGTTTTTGCCAATCTAAAATCGAATCTGGGAAAAGCGCAGTTGGGGCTCCTTACCCAAAATGGAAACTGGGAAAAGTTCACGATTTTCCCAGTGTGGTTTTTATTTTTTCTACTACAGAATGGTTCACAAGNGAGGGGNAAAGCTGGCATCCCTTTCCTCCTTTGTGGCGTCAAACATGGAATTTTTTCGTGAGGAAATTTGTGAGACTTTTCAAATTTGCCACAAGACCAAGACTGGAGAAAAGNAGGTTNATGANAACCGTGACTTCNGGNCTGGAGGCCATGACAGGGATAACATCTCCCGACACNGGTTGGCGTTTGGTAAAAGCGGCGAAAGAGAGGAGGGATACATCTATTGTTTTTGAGGCACCCTATTCATCAGAACTTCCCGAATACATGGTAGAACTTGCCCGGAACTTTGAACTGTTTTTTTATAGCAGTGAACCTTTTATGAGTCACATGTACTCCTCTGGTATCTCCTATTATCGGACTGAGAAAAGCGGCGACCTGAATGCCTGGATTTCGGCTGTGGAGCAGGTTGAGAGGAGCCTCAACTGAAACTTAATAGCAATATAGTNTTCCTCACATTGGCTGTAGTNAGTTTTGTTTTTCTCCAGGAGATGATCCTTTCGAACAAGCTTCCGGAATCGGCGGACATGTTTCATCGGATGCCACTGGATCGTTGGGCTGAGGATTACAAGTCCCGAAATGACGACATGCCTCAATGGTATCCCCATCTCTTTGGAGGTATGCCTTCTTACGGCGGTTTTATCTATGCACCGGCTGACCCATTCAGAAAGATATTTGATTTCCTGGGCTTTGGCTGGGGATTGAGATACTGGATCCATTTTATAATTGCTGGTATCGGTATGTACGCTTATTTGCGATGGAAAGGAATTTCAGAGATAGCAAGCTTNTTTGGATCGCTTTCATTGTCGCTATCGCCTTACCTATTTGGATTAATCAACGCAGGCCATCCAGCAAAAATGTATGCCATCGCTTTTATCCCGCTTGTACTCTTGTTTGCGGAAAAGGTGATGGAGAAACAGGAATTGAGATCAGCTTTACTATTGGCTGTATTAACAGCATTTCAACTCTGGACAAAGCATGTTCAGATTGTTTACTATACCTGGATGCTCNTTGTTTTTTTCTGGCTCTGGCGAGCGGGATCAGCCTTTCGNCTNAAACAGTTTGATCTGAAAAAATCCGGACTGAGTNTCGGNCTTATGGCTGGAGCTATTGTCATCAGCGGTTTTCTTGTGGTCGATCCATACCTACCCATCTACCAGTTCCAGGNATATTCCACCCGCGGCGCCNCCTCAACANTGGATGCAGAGGGAGAAGCAAAAAAGGGGACNAGCTGGGAGTATGCCACCCAGTGGTCTTTTCANCCTAATGAAACCATTTCGTTTCTTTATCCATACTTCTACGGGTTACAGAACTTTCCCACTCGCGATCTGAACTCTCAAGCCTACTGGGGCTATATGCCATTTACCCAGTCCACCCACTACGTGGGTCTGATGGTTCTGGTGTTAGCTGTTGTAGGTTTTCTCATCAGAAAGCCGGAGAGTGAAATTGTCTCCATGGGTGTCGCGTCAGTTATTATTCTGATTATTGGATTTGGTGAACATTTTCCTGTACTCTTTTGGCCACTCTACAAGTTTGCACCCATGTTTGGTCGTTTTCGGGTTCCTTCAATGATCTATATTTTACTGCCATTCACACTCTCTTTTCTCGCGGCGGCAACGCTTCACCACACTTGTANAGCATTGGAATCCAGGAGTGACCAGTTCGAGATAATAAAAAAAAGAACTGTTATGGTCTTTGGTANGGTTGTNGGGCTATCTCTGCTTTTTCTGGTTCTTGGTTCTGAACTATTTTCTTTCTCAAAACTTGGGGAGGCTGCCAGGTACCANCCGGCGGCTTTGGCCCAANTGAAGGGNNTAAGGGTCAGTTTGTTTCAGAAAGGAGTGCTGNTGACTTTTGTTTTATCCGGAATGGGATTAGCAGTTTTATGGTTCGCTTTCAAAGGAACGGTTAAGCCGTTTTTTCTAGGGTTAGTTTTCGTATCCATAACCGTCATCGACCTGTGGATTGTAAACAGTGAATTCATTCACCTNAAATCAGAACGGGCTATTAATGCAGGTTACTTTCAAACTAAGGAAGTTCAATTTTTGCTTGAGGACAGGGGTCTTCACAGAATACTTCCTGTGGAGCAGTTCAACACCAACTGGTACGCCTATTTTGGTTTGTCCACTGTGGGCGGTTATCGCCCAGTGAAGTTGAGGTCATACCAGGATTTACTGGATGNCAAGGCGCTGAACAGTGACGCGATCCAAAATATGCTCAATGTGAAATATGTGATTACCCAGCGGACNATGAACGACCCTCGATTTCGTCTTGCTTTCCAGGATCAGCTCAAGGTGTACGANAACAGGAATGTCCTTCCGAAGGCATGGTTTGTAANAGAGGTTAATTCAGTNGAAAGTCCGCAGNANTCCCTCGCTTCTATCCTGANACCGGAATTCAATCCANTCTCGACAGCCCATGTGCTAAACTATANAGGTGAACCNGGNCTCAAAATGGAGGTCGGGACGGTAATGGTGACAAAATATTCTGANAATGAAATTGTTTTAAAAACGGAGATAGCGNGTGACGGTTTTCTTGTCCTTTCCGAAAATTATTATGGTCCGGGNTGGAGAGTTGATGTGGATGGTGTGGAGACTGAGATATATCGTACTAACCATGTTCTCAGAGGTGTTCAGATTCCCACCGGAAGCCACACCGTTAACTTCTCGGTTGANGATTCTGCCTATAGTATTGCNCGATTGATCTCTCTTTTTAGCATGGTGTTAATNGCTACTGTGCTGTCGGTTCAATATCGCAGTGATATTGTTGACCTCACCGCTTGGTTACGAATCAAAAAGCAAGATATGAAGAGTTGACTTCGGCTTTGTAATTTTCCGGCCATTATTTATCAATAAACAGATGAGCATCCCTCACGGCGAAATATTAATTGATCTTCAANCGGAAGCACCCCAANAGGTGGATTCTGATTTGCCAGTCGTCACGCTCTCGCAGAGGGGACAGGCNGATTTTGAAATGCTCGCGANTGGTGCCTTAAGCCCGCTGAGTGGCTTTATGGGTGCCGATGATTATNACTCTGTACTCAAAGAAATGAGACTCTGCAACGGTTTGATCTGGTCTCTTCCCATCGTTTTGCCTGTGGAGGATGCATTGGCGGAGCATCTAAAATCATTTGGTGAGGCAGTANTGGAGGNCAGNAGCGGTGAAATTTTGGGAAAAATCACAATTGAAGACATNTATAAAGCTGACAAAGAGAAAGAAGCTGAAACGGTTTTCCTCACAAGTGACACANCCCATCCCGGCGTAGCTGCGCTTCAGAAGCAGGGTAATTGGTANCTTGCCGGTGAAGTANAAGCNTATAANNTTCCTCATCACGGCAGATTTTCTCAGTACCGGCATTCACCGGCTGAATTAAGGCAGCTGTTTGACAAAAAGGGATGGAAAACAGTGGTAGGTTTCCAAACACGAAATCCCATACATCGTGCTCATGAATACCTTACTAAGTGTGCTCTCGAATTTGTGGACGGTCTNCTGATCCATCCCATCGTTGGCGAGACGAAAGGTGATGACATACCGGCGGAAATTCGGATGGAGTGTTATGAAGCTATTATTGACAATTATTTNCCGCACCGCCATACCGTTCTTTCTGTCTATCCTGCCTTTATGCGGTACGCCGGTCCTCGAGAGGCCATTTTCCACGCCATTACCAGAAAAAACTATGGTTGTACCCATTTCATTGTAGGGCGGGATCATGCCGGAGTCGGTGACTATTACGGTACTTATGATGCACAGAAAATCTTCGATCAATTCACTCCAGAGGAACTGGGAATTCAACCGCTTTTCTTCGAACATGCGTTTTACTGTAANCGGACCAACTCTATGGCTACCACAAAAACGTCCAGGGCCATGGATCACGAAAAGATTTTTCTGAGTGGGTCCAAAGTTCGTGAAATGCTGAAAAATGAGGAAAGGTTGCCTGAAGAGTTCACCCGATCTGAGGTTGAAGAAATTTTGAGGAGACATTACCAAAATGGTTGACGAAAAAACATTGGTAGCGNGAAACAATCATCAGCAGGGGGTGGCTGTATGGCTTACAGGTTTGTCCGGTNCCGGAAAAACCACCATCTCTATTCCTCTGTGCGAGNNACTTGAAGCCATGGGCTATCGCGTTCAGCGGATGGACGGGGATGTGGTGCGCCAGAAACTGACTCGAGACCTGGGATTCAGCAAGGAGGACCGGGACAAAAATATTGAGCGTGTAACGTTCGTGGCTGAACGNCTTGTNAAACACGGCGTGATCACAGTTTGNGCATTCATTTCACCCTATCGCGCCGAACGGCAATACGCCCGNAGNGAAATAGGACGNTTTGTTGAGATCTTTGTGAAATGNCCAATTGAAGTTTGTGAAGAACGGGACGTGAAAGGACTTTATGCCAAGGCGAGGGCCGGAGAGATAAAGAATTTCACNGGAATTGATGATCCTTATGAGGAACCTGAAAATGCTGAAATGACGCTGGACACTTCCACGACAACATTAGAGGAAGAAGTGGATAGTATCATCGCCTATCTTCAGGGAAATGGTTATATAATGTGAGCATGCCGCGCTAATTTCCCTGCGAAGGGTTTGTATGCGGATTTACAAGCAGGCTGGCAATATCAAGGGCGCTCTTTTTCTGGGAGCTGTAATCCTGATCACCGGCCTTTTTATTTATACCCAATCTATTATTAATGACCTACGGAATGAAAGCCGCGAGACCGTTTCGCTCTATGCCCAGATCATTGCCAAGAGCGTTACAAGTGCTGACGATAACGAACTGGACTTTATATTTAGAGAAATTATCCTGAAAGTGACTTTCCCCATTATCCAATCTGATATTGACGGGAATCCTGTGAACTGGCGAAATATTGGAAACGACGATGAAATTGATAAAGTCAAGGTTCAGCAGATGATGGCGGCCATGGATTCTCAAAACAACCCCATTCCGCTAGTGGTGACCTTGGAAGGCGAAACTGGTTTTCAACCGCAAGTATACGAGCTTGGTCATCTCCACTTTGGTGATTCGGTCCTTATCAGGCGGTTGAAAATGTTGCCCTACATCGAGATTGGTGCTGTGGCCCTTTTCATTTTCTTTGGCTTTTCTGGTTTTCAGGTGATTCGGAAAACAGAAAAACAGCACATCTGGTTCGGCATGGCCCGGGAAACGGCCCATCAGCTGGGAACGCCTGTCTCGTCGCTCATGGGGTGGGTAGAGCGCCTGAAGGATCATCCTGAGGAATCATCTCAGCTCGCTTCAGAAATGGACACAGATGTATTGCGACTTCAGGAGATCAACGAACGTTTCTCACGCATGGGCTCTGTGCCAAAGATGGAGACGGTGGAAGTAAAAACAGTTTTAGAAGATCTGAAATCTTACTTCCAGCGCCGTTTGCCCAGTAGTGCCGAGAATGTAAAACTAAGTGTGAAAAGCCAAGATGTTACTGTGACGACATCACCTACGCTGCTCACTTGGGTATTGGAGAATCTTATCAAGAATGCTGTTGACTCCATTGACAAAGAGTCCGGTGAAGTGACGCTCAGGTCAGAGATAATGGACACGGAAGTTTCAATTACAGTCAATGATAACGGTAGGGGCATTGTCCGCCGAGACTGGAAAAATGTCTTTCGGCCCGGTTATACCACCAAGGAACGGGGGTGGGGCGTGGGACTCAGTATGGTCCAGCGTATTGTAGAAGACTTTCTGGAGGGCTCCATTCAAATTAAGTCATCGGAGATCGGGAAAGGGACCTCCATAGAAATTCGTTTACCTCATGCGTCATGATTACAAGCAGTATTCGTAAAATATGAAAAAATCATTTCTCTTACTTTTTTGTTCATATTTTTTTGTTGGGCAATTAAATGCTGACAACTATCCAAAAAATCCGGATATTGACATACTTCATTATCGTTTTGAACTTATCTTTTCCGATGATGAGGATATTATCCGGGGGAGTGCTACCCTTTACATCCTTTTCAAGGTTAAGGGACTAAAGAAAATTCGCCTTGATCTGGTCAATAAAGACGATACCAGTGAAGGTAAGGGAATGGAAGTATCTAAGGTGACTTTGAATGGCCGCACCCAAAAATATGTCCACCGGGAAAACGTACTGACTATTGTCCTAGATCAACCATCAAGAGTAAACCAGGTAATATCTCTGACTATCGATTATTATGGGGTGCCTGTCTCTGGATTAAAAATTGCCCCAAATAAATACGGTGATCGCACCTTTTTCAGTGATAACTGGCCAAACCGAGCCAGACATTGGCTACCTACCATAGATCATCCCTATGAAAAAGCCACCTCAGAAATGATTGTAATTGCCCCCAATCATTACCAGGTAATATCTAACGGGCTTCTTGTTGAAGAAAGTAATCTTAATGACGGTCTTAAAAGAACTCACTGGAAGCAGGCTGTTCCTATTTCGTGCTGGCTGTATGTATTAGGTGTGGCCGAATTTGCTATACAATATGTTGATACATTTGAGGACAAATCCATTCAAACCTGGGTTTATAAACAGGACCGAGAAGCAGGATTCTATGATTTTGCCGTTCCTACTAAACATACCCTTCAATTTTTTTCTGATTATGTAGGTCCTTTTGCCTATGAAAAGCTTGCCAACATTCAATCAAACAGTGTGGGTGGTGGCATGGAGGCAGCGACAGCCATTTTCTATGGAGACAATTCTGTTACTGGTAAGCGAACATCCCGATGGAGAAATGTCATTATTCATGAGGTCGCACATCAGTGGTTTGGTAACGCAGTCACCGAATATGATTGGGATGATGTTTGGTTAAGCGAAGGGTTCGCCACCTACTTCACTTTGTTGTTTAGGGAACATGCTTATGGTCGAGAGGATTTCGTCTCCGGATTGATTTCTTCCAGAGAACGTGTATTCGATTATTATGAAGATCATAAGAACTATCGAATTGTTCATAACAATCTTTCAGATATGAGTCAGGTTACTTCCGGTCAAACCTATCAGAAAGGTGCATGGATTCTTCACATGTTGAGGAATCTGATTGGCGATGAAAAATTTCAAGAAGCTATTCGGAATTATTATTCCCGATATATGAATTCCAATGCTACAACCGATGACTTTAAACATGAAATGGAGATTGTATCTGGTTTGGATCTTGACATGTTCTTTAATCAATGGCTATACCAAGGAGGTCACATAGTTCTTGACGGTTCATGGAAATATGACGATAAGAAAAAAGAAATTATCATTGATATCCAACAAGTTCAGAATGATGGATATTTATTCTCATTTCCTATTGAATTCGGGATTTATGAAGAGGGAAAAGTTGCGCCCAATGTTGAACAAAGGAGTGTAACCAAAAGGAAATCTTCATATTCCATTCCTGCGGAATTAAAACCTAAAAAGGTGGCCATCGACCCCAGAACAGTACTGCTTGCTAATTGGTCTTTTAAGGAAAGAACCAATTAATTAACCTTTTATGGTGTGTCTTCTACGTGATGAAAATGAGGCTTCAATCATTTATGTCATTGTAAATCTTGTTTTGTAGCCATATCGTGGCTACAATTTGTTTAATAGAGATGAAAGTTATTATGGTGTCTTATGAGTAATAAAAAAGACTTCAACGAGAAATATGAGGAACTGCTCAGCGAATTGCAGATAGAATTGGTTCAAATGCAGGAATGGGTCATAGACAGTGGTAAAAAAATTGCTGTCATTTTTGAGGGCAGGGATGCAGCTGGAAAGGGAGGCACCATAAAACGGATCACAGAACACTTAAATCCTCGGTACTGTAAAGTTATCGCCTTGGCTGCGCCAACGGAAAGAGAAAAGACACAGTGGTATTTCCAGCGTTATGTTCCTTATCTGCCTGCCGGGGGTGAGATTGTCATTTTTGATAGAAGCTGGTACAATCGTTCCGGAGTGGAGCGTGTTATGGGTTTTTGTACGGAAAAAGAGTACATCAATTTTTTGCAGACCTGTCCTGAATTTGAGCGTATGATCATCAGTTCCGGTATCCAACTAATCAAGTACTGGTTTTCCGTCAGTTCAAAAGAACAGATGAAACGGTTCAAAGGCCGGGTCGAAGACCCAACCAAAGGGTGGAAACTAAGTCCCATGGATTTGGAGTCTGTAAAGCGATGGGACGATTATTCTCAGGCCAAGGATAATATGTTTGAACACACAGATACCCAATTCTCGCCATGGTATGTAGTTGAATCAGATAACAAGAAGAAGGCCCGGATCAACTGCATCAGGCATCTGTTAAGCCAAATTGAGTTCGAAGAAGTAGAACATTCGGAAGTATCACTCCCGGAGCGCGTTCAGCAAAAAAACACCGATCGACCACCGCGCTCTATATATAATTACGTTCCCGAGATATTGTAATTATTATTTAAGAATATAAAAATCCTCGGGGTTCAACCCCGAGGATTTATGATAAAGACTCATGTGGACTTCAGCTCAATCTGTCAGCAACAAAGTCCCAGTTGATCAGGTTGTTTAGCACAGCCTTCACATGGTTTGCCCTAAGATTTTGGTAATCGAGGTAATAGGCGTGTTCCCATACATCAACTCCCATGAGGGCATGTTTCCCATGGGCAAGGGGATTTTCCGCATTGGGTGTTCCCATAATAGCTAAACCGCCGTCCTCTTCAACGAGCCAGCACCAGCCACTGCCGAAGACGCCCACAGATGCGGTGGTGAACTGATCTTTGAATGAGTCCATGTCGCCGAAGGCGCCGTCTATCATGGAGGCCAGTCGTCCTGTCGGTTCATCAGCTCCGCCGGGTTGCATCTGGTTCCAGTAAAGAATATGGTTCCATGCCTGGCCTGCGTTATTGAAAACCTTTTGTGTGTCGGCATTACCGAAACTGCCTTTCACCACATTTTCAAGCTCCATGTCGGCAAAATCCGTCCCTTCTGAAAGGGTGTTTAGCATATTGAAATATGCAGCATGATGTTTACCATAGTGGAGACCCACCGTTTGGGCAGATATAGTGGGTGCAAGGGCATTTTCATCAAAAGGTAAGTCAGGTAGAGAGAAAGGTTGGCTCATAATTGCCTCCATCTATTTTCAGTTTAGTATAAATTAAAATAAGAGTCTCAGTACACTACAAATTTACACCACGTAAAATAGAGAGTAAACGCAAAAGGAACATTCAGGATGAAATGTTGACTCTTATTGGAAAAAACTGTCTTGGAGCACATCATTCATGGTGCTTACCAAAAGTTCTGCGTTCCTTTGGGTAAAGACCATGGGCGGCCTGATCTTCAGAACGTTGTGTCTTATTCCGTCAGTTGAGATGAGAATTCCTTGCTCCTTCATCCGTTCTGTCACGTAACTGGCGTGCTCTGGCGCCGGTTCCAGTGAATCGCGGTTTTTCACCAATTCCACCCCTATGAAAAAGCCGCTTCCCCGAACGTCTCCAATGATAGGGAATTCTTCTTGAAAGGATTTGAGACGTGCAATCAGAAATTTTCCAACTACAGCAGCATTCTCTTGAAGTTTTTCTTCATGCAGAACATCCAAGACTGCCAGTGCGGCAGAACAAGAAACTGGGTTGCCGCCGTAAGTGTTAAAATATTCCATGCCTGTGTTGAAAGAGGTGGCAATTTCAGGGGTGGTCACCACCGCGGCGATGGGGTGGCCGTTACCCATGGGTTTGCCAAGCGTCACAATGTCTGGAACCACCGCTTGGGTTTCAAACCCCCAGAAATGACTACCCACCCGACCGAATCCCACCACCACCTCATCGGCAATGCAGACGCCGCCGGCCTTGCGAACATGTTCATAAGCAGTGGCGAGATAATTTTCGGGTGGAATAACCAGTCCACCACTGCTAATCATTGACTCACTAATGAAAGCGGACAACTTTTCACTTTTGTTTTTGATTTTATTCACGGCATCTTCCACTTTATCTGCATACCGTTCTCCCAGATTCGGTTCCTTGTATTTGTATTCGCCCCGATAGCCGTCAGGCATGGGAACCATCTCAACATGATCAGCCAATCCTTTACCACCAAGTCCGTCAAACTTGTAAGGACTAACATCAATAAGTGAAATGAGATGGCCGTGATAGCCCCCTTCTACCGTGATCACATTTTCGCCGCCTGTGTGAGCATGTGCCATCCGAAGAGCCAAATCGTTGGCTTCGCTGCCGCTGTTCACAAAGAAACATACAGAAAGCGTTTCAGGCAAGGTGTCGGTGATTCGTTCAGCCAGTCGGGTAATATTTTCATGGAGATATCGCGTGTTAGTGTTCAATACGGCAGTCTGTTTCTGGATCGCCTCTACAACTTTGGGATGGGAGTGACCAACGTGAGGTACATTGTTCACCCCGTCCAAATATTTTCGTCCTTCGTGATCGAAAAGATACTGCAGCCAGCCCCGTACGATCTTTAGTGGTGTCTGATAAGAAAGGCTCAGCATGGGGCCTAAGTGACAATGCCGAGAGTCTGAGATTTCTTCCGGAGATTCCTCTCTCGCAACTGCTTTGTCATTTTCAATGGCCAAAAGGGGTGAGGGATCGGGGGAAATGCTGAGCCATATGTTTCGCTCGGATGGTTTGGTTACACCGGGAAAATCGCCAGAATAATTCAAACAGTTTGTCATCACCTGAAAATGAAGGTGAGGTGACCAGCCACCGTTTTCGCTCTCATTTCCGATTTGTCCAATCTGACTACCAGCTAAAACGGTGTCGCCTTTTTTCAAAGACTTTATAACATCCCGACTCAGATGGCCGTAGAGGGTGAAAAAGTGAACTTTCTCCTCGGGAGAATGTTTCAGAATGACCGTAGGGCCGTAGTCCAGATTCCCCTCATTGTCTTTCACAGAATGAACTACACCTACCAAGGGAGAAAAGATCGAGGACCCTGCTCGTAGAAAGATATCGATCCCCAAGTGAATGGTTCTCCATTCATCACTGTTGTTACCAACGGTACGGAACTGATCAAAAGTGTAGATCATTCGGGGTTCATCATACCTGCCCAGTGCGGGAGTACCGATGATTTCAGTCAAAGCTTCCATGTTTTTCCAGACACCGTTCGTCAGGTCCAGGCTACCGACGGAGAGGTCAACTGTTCTTACTTGGCTAGTATTAAGATCGAGGTTAACTACTTTTGAAAACTGACCCTTATGTTCATTTATCCATTGAACAAGGTGAGTAGTAGAAGGCGACGGCTCTAACCCGCATGCGTGCCTGAAAGAAAAATGGGCAAACTCCGGTGATATTATCTTAAGCATTCCAAGCAGCTGCCATGCCGATGCTTCACTGACAGAGAGGTAAGCATTCTCCGGCTCCAGTGATTTTTGGTGGGCTGCGATAGTTACTGTCATGCAAGATCTCAAACAGGAAAGGGCAAACAGGACTGATATCTCCTCCTCAGTTAAGGGAAAGGTATTATGGTAGGAACAGGTGATTTCCCTGGCGGTGGCCAAGGGATCTGGCTTGTTCAACATTGCGTAAGCGCATGCTACTGCTGGTTCAGCGACCAGCCAGGAGTGGACGGAATCACCTACATCGATGGCACCCACAATTGCACCTTTTCCGTTTGCATCGGATTTGACCAGTATGTTATGATCATTGGCATCGTTGTAAATAACACCTGTCCGGAGGTCATCTTGAACGGGGAGCAGGGCATTTTCAATAATACTGAGGAAATGGTGAACAATATCTTCCCGCTTACTGTCATTGATTTCATCAACATGTTCACGGATAAGACCGATGCCGTTTTTCATATCCCAGAACAGTTTCCGCTCCATGGCTGGATGGGTGAAGTCAGAAAACGACTGAGTCACTTTGCCAAGGAATCGGCCGAGTTGCCCCATGAGATAGGATGAATGGGGGTAATAATCGGCCAGAAAAATGCCGTCCACAAAGGTGAGGAGTCTGATCCTTATTTTTTCATTATCGCTGTTATGTGTATAGCCAATTAGGGAACCATTTTGATCAGGTAGGGGCAGCGGCCATTGCCACTGGTTGTTTATGGAAGAGAGATGACTGAGTAACTGGTTCTGAAAATCGATCACATCATCACTGTCGGCGGGATTGCATACTTTCAGGACATACTTCTCATTTTTTTGGTTAGTGATTAGAAAGTTTCTGTCCCTTTCACCGGCAAGTTCCAAGACTTCCCCTTTAATTCCGAAAACAGTGTCTGCGGCTCGGTTGGCATCTTCAACGGAAAAGGTGGGGCGGGGATGACGATCGATCTTCATGAACTATTCAATTTATTGCCAATACTGGAACACTTGAAAAAAATGCGACTGCCTTACGACATTCTGACTGACTACCTCACACCGTAATTGTGCTCTGTTGCCTCTTCGTTCCGGTCAGTTGCAGGAGGTGGTTTAGGCGAAAGGGCTGATATCTCGGCTCGGAGTTCATCGGTCATTTCAATTTCTACAGATTGAAGAGACGATTCCAGCTGCTGGACATTTCTGCCACCAATGATGGGTGCTGTGATGGCTTTGTGAGCACCGACCCAAGCCACTGCCAAAGAAACAGGCGAGACACCCTGTTTATGAGCGAAGTCAGCAAAAGCCTCAGCCACACTGTACAGTTGGGGATCACCATAGCGCTCCTCATACATTTTATTCTCCAGTAGACGTCCTTCACTGGGTTTTTGACTTTTGGTGTATTTTCCAGTCAATAGACCACCACCCAGTGGAGAATAGCTGATGACGCTCACATTTTCAGAATGAGCCATGGGGAGCATCTCCACTTCCGCTTGCCGTTTCACAAGATTATACATGGGTTGAATGCACTCGAACCTGTTCCAACCATGTCTGGCTGAAATTCCTAACGCCTTGGCCACTTGCCAGGCAGCAAAATTGCTGGCACCCAGATAAAGCAATTTTCCTGCCTGAACCAGATCATCCAGTGCCCGGAGAGTTTCTTCCAGTGGAGTGAGATCATCGAAACGGTGTATGAAATAAATATCTATGTAGTCGGTGCCAAGACGGTTGAGGCTAGCTTCCACAGCGGTCTTCATATGTTTTCGTGTGGCGCCTCGTGCATTCACATGTTCACCGGTGGGAAAATAGACTTTACTCGTAATGACCACTTCTTCCCGACAGTCGGCAATAAGCTTACCTAGAATTTCCTCTGAGCATCCTTTTTCGTAGACGTTAGCACAGTCGAAAAAATTGATTCCTGCGTCCCGACTTTGGTTGAACATTTTGGCTGATTCTTTTTCATCGGCGGGACCGCCAAAAGTCATTGTACCCAGACAAAGCTGAGACACTTCAATACCAGTGTTACCTAACAATTTGTATTCCATCAGTTTGTTTGTCCTTTTTGAAAAAGTGAAAGATGCAGATATTAAGCGATGTGACAGGTGTTAGGCTACTGATTAATTGACATTCGGGATTTTCCTAGAATTCAATTGATGCCTGCCGCCCGCCCGTGATAACTTATCCCGTGCCCTCGTCCAGAAAGAAGCGGCTCTTCCTCATAGATGGTTATGCCATGGTTTATCGGGCTCATTTTGCCATGATTAGAAGCCCTCTAATCACTTCCGATGGACGACACACCAGCGCTCTTTTTGGGTTCATTAACTCTCTGTTTAAACTGTTGAGAGATGAATCTCCAGATTACCTTGCAGCCGTCTTCGATTGCAAAGAGAAAACATTTCGTCATAAGATGTATCCGGAATACAAAGCTACCCGGGAAAAGATGCCGGATGAACTTCGAGAACAACTCCCCTATATGTGGAAATTGATTGAAGCCATGAATATTCCCCGACTGGAGATGGCAGGTTATGAAGCTGATGACATTATCGGCACGCTGGCGATGAAGGCACGAGCTGCGGGTTTGGAGTGCCGTATCATTAGTGGCGACAAAGACTTTATGCAGCTTATCACTGATCAGATTCTTATGCATGCACCTGGTAAGAGTGGCGAGTCAATTATCTATGGTCCTTTGGAGGTGGAAGAGAAGTGGGGTGTGCCGCCGGAACGAATAATAGATTTGCTAGGACTCATGGGAGACAGTTCTGATAATGTACCTGGCGTCCAGGGAGTGGGTCAGAAAACAGCTGTGAAACTCTTACAGGAATATGGCTCTTTCGAAAATATCCTTAAACATGCTGAAGAAGTGAAGAATAAACGTGTTCGGGAAGGGTTGACGCAAGGCGTAGATGATGCGCACCTGTCGCGAGAACTTGTCACCATAAAAACGGATCTTGATCTGCCCATCGAAGTGGAAGAGATGGAATTGGGGCGGTTCGATTTTGGGACTATGGATCAGCTATTTCAGGAGCTGGAGTTTTTCCGACTTCAAAGTCAGCTGGATGCCTTCAGGGGTGAAGAGAATATCAAGATGGTGGAAGAGGTTGAGAAAGATTTTGTCACAGTGGAAAGTTCGAAGGAACTTAAAACTTTGGTCAAAACACTTAAAGGTGCCGAGCTGATTTCCTTTGATGTGGAATCCACCAGCACCGATCCCATGCGTGCCGAGATAGTCGGTTTTAGTTTTGCTATTAAGCCTGATGCCGGTTGGTATCTGCCTATTTTATTTCCTGAAAAAGAAAAACCACTTTTTGGTGGTAATGACGACCTGTTAACTGTGTTGGCCGAACTCAAGCCCATCCTTGAAGATATATCTCTTAGTAAGTGCGGTCAAAATATTAAGTATGATATGCTGATTATGAAGCGTCATGGCATCGAGGTTAAGGGGGTGCAATTTGACACCATGATTGCAGCTCACCTTATCCGTCCAGAAGCCCATTCCTACAAACTGGATTACCTTAGCCAGGAACACTTGCGTTACACCATGCAGCCCATCACAGAGCTTATCGGTTCAGGCAAAGGTCAGAAAAGGATGGATGAAGTTTCTTTGGAAGATATATCTTTCTATGCTGCTGAAGATGCCGATGTCTGTCTTCAGTTGGTTCCAATTTTTGAGGAAAAATTGGAAAAGGTGTCGCTTGGAAAGATTTACACTGATGTTGAAGCACCTCTTTTGCCGACGCTGGTTAATATGGAGTATCACGGCGTATATGTGGATCAGAAAATAATGTGGGAGATGTCTCAATGGATGGAGGGACACCTGGACAGTTTTTCAACCGACATATACAATCTTGCGGGGACTGAATTCAACATCAACTCCCCTCAACAGTTAGCCACGGTTTTGTTTGATGACCTGGCTCTTCCCCAAGTTCGAAAAAGGTCTACAGATGTAAATGTTTTGGAGTCACTCAGAACTCAGCACCCTCTTCCAGAAAAAATTCTAGATTACCGGAAGTTCCAGAAATTGAAATCTACCTATGTAGATGCCATACCAGAAATGATTCACCCTGAGACTGGACGCATCCACTCGTCATTTAACCAGACCGTCGCTGCAACTGGCCGTCTTTCGAGCAGCAATCCCAACTTCCAGAATATTCCTATCCGAACTAAAGAAGGTCGGGAAATAAGGAAAGCATTTCGCCCTCAAGAGAAAGGTTGGACACTTTTTTCAGCTGACTATTCACAGATAGAGCTCCGCGTTATGGCACATCTCAGTGGAGATGTGATGCTACGCGCTGCTTTTGAAGATGGTGAAGACATCCATGCGCACACTGCCGCAAATATTTACGGTGTTCCTGTGGATGATGTTTTATCTGAGATGCGGCGCACTGCCAAGATAGTCAACTTTGGCGTTATGTACGGTGCCGGTCCTTTCCGGCTTTCCCAGGAACTGGGAATACCCATGAATGAATCAAAAAAGATTATCGATTCATATTTTGAGCGGTATGCCGGTATTAAACAGTTCATTGACGAGATATTGGCGTTTGCGAGAAAAGAGAAGTATGTTAAGACTATGCTGGGGAGGCGGCGTTACTGTCATGATATTGTAGACAGTAACCAACGGGTTCGAAGTGCAGCTGAGCGAGCAACCGTTAACATGCCTATTCAGGGGACTGCCGCCGAAATGATTAAATTGGCTATGATCAATATTGACGGTAAGCTCCGTGAACAAAATTTTAAAACAAAAATGATCCTTCAGATTCATGATGAACTTCTGTTTGAAGTGCCTGATGAAGAGATAGATGATGTTAAGGATCTAGTGTTGTCAGAAATGGAAAATGCTTTACCGTTAGATGTGCCGGTGGTGGTAGAATGGGGCGTCGGTGAATCTTGGTATCATGCACACTGAGTTATGGAAGCCTCTGTATCTCTAAAAAAAGTCGGTAAGGTTCTAAACGGTCGGTCCGTTCTTGCGGGTCTTTCTTTTGGTATCGAACGTGGTTCTATCATGGCTGTGGTGGGTCCAAACGACTCTGGTAAGAGTGCCCTGTTGAAAACCATTGCCGGATTCTCCAAACCTGAGTACGGTTCTGTGTTCATTGATGGGAAAGATGTGCAGCTTCGAAGGATTGAAACGGCCAGCGTAGTGGGGTATATGCCTCAACGGGCCAACTTCGATTCCCAACTTACCGTTTTCGAAAATTTACAGTTTCACGGCCGGCTGTACGGCATGACACCTCAACGGTTGAACAACCGAATCGCTTCTCTATCAGACCGCCTCGGTTTTCGTGAATTCATTCATGATTTTCCTCATACACTTTCATCAGGCTACCAGAAGCGAGCACTCCTTGCCAGAACTTTCCTTCCGGATCCCCATGTTCTTCTAATTGAAGAACCAACTGCCTCATTAGATCTCCGCGCTCAGTACGAAGTGTGGGATTTTCTACAAGATATGCGAGGTAGTAAAACAATCATTTATACCACACAGTCCATTCGTGAAGCTGAGCGTGTACATGACAGATTAGTCATCATGGACCACGGTAAAGTGGCTCTAGATGGTAAACTTGATCGGCTTCTTGAGAATGCTGGTGAACTGTTCCATTTCCAGATCCACTTCAAAAAATTGTCTAAAGAGCTTTATGATAACATGAGTAAAGTGACCACTGTAGTCAGTCCATCCCAAGTGGGAGAGGTGTTCGATTTTTATGCCAGGGAGCGGGAAGTCTTTTTTGACATTATGAAACTGGCTATTCAGGAAGAACTTGTGGACTATGCGGCTGATAAAGTTGGTCTTGAAACGCTTATTATGACTTCTACCGAGGAGCCGATCCGTTGACCCTTTTTATGGCATTTCTGAATCGCCGGTTAGCCCAACTCAGGCATAGATGGATTGGTGAACTGTCACTGGCTTTGCTTCTACCCATTGGCATATATATCACTCTCGGTTTTGGATTGTCGGGAGGTATACCAAAGCTGCAAGGTGTCCCTCAGCTCGGTTGGTTGATTCCGGGAATAGTTCTGATGGTGGCATTTGCTGGTGCTCTGATTGCTCTCTTTCATGATCTTTTTCATAACAGAGGCATCAACGGTTTCTTTTGTTCAATTTATGCTTCGCCTCACACGCCGACATCAACTGTTATGAGCCTCATGTTTTCAATGTTGCCTGAGGGAATCATCAGGTCGCTTCTGGCGCTGGGAATTCTCCAGACTCTACTTGGCTACAGCTACCCATTTTTTGGACAGTTTCTGTTCCTTTTCCTCGTTGCTCTCGCTGTTTTATTGGGTGGCATGGTAGGTTTAACTCTGGGAATTCTCGCCCGCGATGCTGTTGCAAGCCAGATTGTAATTCTTCTTCTTCTTCTCAGTCTCGGCTTCTGTTCGGAGTGGTTTGTTCCTCTTAATGTTTTTCCCACAGCGATTCAGCCGTTGCTTCATGTTCTCCCTACTTCCATCCTTGTCGAGATGGGCCGAGATCTGCTGTTGAATCAGGACTCTTCTCCGGTCCTGATCCTTGTGGTATTAGGAACAATAGCTCTCTGGACTGTCGTCAACAGTTTCCTGTTCCCCCGCATTTCCACTGAATGAAAGCTTACCTATCCGGCGGGATGGAAAATGCCCCGGAGTTGGGCCGAGCTTGGCGAGATGAGATGACCGCATGGCTGAACAATCAGTTGGGTCACACCGTCTTTAATCCTGTTGAGATACAGAATGAAACACTGACTGCCGAAGAGGTTGAGAATTTCCGGAGCTGGCGTCTTAATCAGCGCGCCAAATTCAAGTTGGCTGTGAGGAAACTGATCAAGCGGGATCTGGATGCCATTAATAATGAAATCGATTATGTTATTTGTTACTGGGACGAAACTGTTCTGAAGGGTGGAGGAACCCATGGAGAAGTAACCTTGGCCCATCGCATGGGGATTCCTGTTTATCTAGTAATGAATATGTCTATTGAAGATGTGAGCTCTTGGATTCTCGGTTGTTGCGAAGGTGAATTTGACAGTTTTGTAGATCTGAAACAGTTTCTGGTGGAGGAGTATGGTGGCTGACGACTGGGTTGTTTCCGCCGATGGAGGTGGCAGCTCAACAGATGTTCTTCTGGCAAATATACCATTAAAAACCGCACTATTGAAGAGGGGAGGCGGAACCAATCCCAATGTTTACGGTGATGATGGCATTGAGAGGCTGAGAAAGCTAATGCAGAAAGTACTCTCTGAAACTGATGTAGAAGCAATAAATGTTGAAACCTGTGTTGTGGGCATGGCGGGGATAAGTCACCCGAAATATCGGCCCACCTTGAAACAAACCTGTGAAGCACTTTTTCCTCAAGCGTCTTTGCAACTGATCTCTGATGCCGAACTGGCACACAGAACAATCTGGGGAGAAGGGCCTGGTATGACACTCATTGTAGGAACCGGTTCCATCGCGGTTGGGGAAGATAAGGATGGAAAATTGATGAGAGCTGGAGGTTTTGGTTTTCAAAGCGGGGATGTAGGAGGTGGCTATTGGTTCGGAAAGTCTCTTCTGACTGAACTCATCGCCGCAGACCGCTCTAATGATGATGAGATTGTCGAATTGAGACAATTGGTGACAGACCATTTCGGAGTTAGCAGTTTTGAAGAGGCCCTTGAAAAGGCGTCTTGTGGTGAAGGTGTGTCAATTGTGGCGGGCCTTACACCTGAGATCTTTAAGCTAGCTGAGAATGGGAATTTCATTGCCAATCAAATAGTTGCCTCAGGCGTTGAAGGACTCCGGGAGTTGGTGGATGAGCTAATTGAAAAGATTGACTTCTCCGGTGATTTGGGCCTTCACGGTTCAGTCATCACAGAATCACATTTCTATAGAACTATGCTCATGAACAGGCTAGAATTTGATGGTTGGAGGAAGGCTGATTTTCCGGCTGTATTTGGTGGACTAGTCGTGGCGGGAGCTGCGGAACCGGAAGAATTGGTTAAGTTCTCGGTCTCAAATGACTAGTCCTATTGCCGAAATATATCTCGGTCGCCTTGTTCACAACTATAGGCTCATTAAAGATCGTGTTGGTAATGCGGAGGTGCTGGCGGTTGTAAAGGCCGACGGTTACGGTCACGGTGCTGTTCC
This sequence comes from Fidelibacterota bacterium, assembly GCA_002729175.1. Taxonomy (GTDB): domain Bacteria; phylum Fidelibacterota; class Marinisomatia; order Marinisomatales; family S15-B10; genus UBA2125. The sequence goes on along the minus strand of PBTS01000032.1, from coordinate 16,415 downwards.
TGTTTCCCAGGTACTTGAAAAAGTGGGTGTAAACTATTTTGGAGTATTTTCTATTGGCGAAGCGTTGGAACTGAGGAATGCCGCTATCAAGGGTGAGGTTATTATGTTTGAGCGTCTTACCCGTGAAGCTGTTCCTCTTGCTGTAGAACATGCAATCACTGTTAATGTTTCATGGTTTGGAGATCTTGATTTATTTGAGGAAATATCCAAGAAGGGAGGACCTTTACCAAAGTATCATATTAAAGTTGATACAGGTATGACCAGGCTGGGAATACCCCATGATGAAGTTGCATCTGTTACCGACCGAATTTTGGACACAGCTGGTCAGCAACCAGAAGGTATTTATACCCACCTCTCCACTTCTGATGAAGGGGATTTATCATTTGCCTACGAACAGAAAACACTATTTGAGGATTCAGTAGATCAAATCAGGGGAATTTGCTCGCCCAATTGGATACATATTGCTAATAGTGGTGCATTGGTTAATATGCCTGATTCTTTCTACAATATGGTGCGTGTGGGGATGCTATTTTACGGTGCAAAACCTTCCGAAGAGATGATCAACCCTCTTTCAATTGAACCGGTAATGAATTTCAAAGGTAAGATTGTTCTCGTCAGAAGTGTGGAAGCAGGAACACCAATTAGCTATGGTGCCCTTTATCGTCCGGAAACCGACATCATGCTGGGGGTGGTTCAAGTGGGATTTGCTGACGGTATGCCAAGACCGTGGTTCGAGCGGGGATATGTTGGCTGGAAAGGAGGCCGATATAAAATTGCAGGTCGGATATGCATGGATCAGTTCATGGTGGACTTTGGAGATAGTGAACCTTCCGAAGGCGACACCGTGTTGATCTGGGGAAAAGATGATGAAAATGCCATTCCAGTTGAAGAAATCAGTAAAGATATCGGGCTAAATCCATACACACTTTTCACGGCTATGAGCGGTAAAAGAGTCGAAAGGATATATCTGAATGAATAGTGCAAAGCAACTGGTATTAGGAATCCTACTAACTACCCTCTGGTACTGTACGCCGCCTTCTCCAACTATTGAAGTAGAACTTAAAGAACCTACCTTAAGTGACTTAAATATTGAAGAAAAGATTGGACAAATGTTCATGGTGAGGTATACCGGTGACTTTTACCGCAATGATGCCGGCAGGTTTCAGAAGGTGAAGCGGCTTATCACTGAGCGCCACCTCGGCGGTGTTATCACTTTCGTAGGGTCAGTTCACGGAACAGTGGCGAACCTGAATGAATTTCAGTCCTTCCCCAAGATTCCACTGCTTGTAGCGGCCGATTTTGAAAGGGGCGTGGGTCAGAAGATTGATGGTGCCACGCTTTTTCCGTCCAATATGGCCATGGCAGCTACAGGAGATCCGGAGCTTTCCTACGAGCAGGGTAAGATCACGGCTCTGGAAGCACGTGCTATCGGGGTTCACGTCACATTCTCACCTGTGGTAGATGTGAACAGCAATCCGGAAAATCCAATCATCAACTTCAGGTCTTATGGTGATTCGCCAGGAATCGTTTCAAAGTACGGGAATGCCTTTATCAGGGGTGCACAGGATCACGGCCTTATCGCTTGCGCCAAGCACTTTCCCGGACATGGTGATACGGGCGTCGATTCACACAGCACATTGCCGGTCATCACCTCTGATGAGGTGACTTTCAGGAAAATTGATCTGGCCCCGTTCAAAGATGCCGTCGATGCGGGAGTCAAAATGATGATGATTGCCCACATTGCCATTCCTGATATGGATGAGAGTCGCTTGCCTGCAACCTTATCCTACAAACTTAACGGTCAAATACTTAGAGAAGAGTTCGGATTTGACGGTCTCATCGTAACCGACGCCATGGAAATGGGTGGTATTACTGAAGCTTTCTGGTCGGCTGAGGCGGCAATTCGAACAATTGAGGCAGGTTCTGATATTGTCTTACTTCCTATTGAATATGATACAGCTATTGACGGTGTAATTTCAGCTGTCCGGAGCGGACGGCTTTCTGAAGAAAGAATTGATGAATCGGTTCGGAAGATTCTTCAGGCTAAGAGAAATATGGGTTTGTGGGATAAGCGCACTGTTTCCGTTAAGCACGCAAGGGATATTCTTAGCGGATGGCAGCATACCTCATCAGCGGCCAAGGCGGCCCGAAAATCAATAACTTTGGTTAAGGATGAGAACGATAATATTCCCATTCATTTAGGCGCCAGCAAGAAAATGAGTCATATTCTCCTTGCCACCAGTGAAGGGATGCTTTCTTTTTCGACTCCTTTTCGGTCTGCCGTCTCCCGACTCCATGGCAATGTAGATTCTCAGTTTCATTACCAACCTCTCTCAGAAACCCAGATTTCAGAGATCGTAGCGGAGACTGATTCTTCTGATCATATCCTAGTGTCTCTGCTTATCCGCGTTGCCGAGTTTCTCGGCACATTTACCATTGACTCAACACATCGTGAACTTATAACTAGACTGCAAGAGACGGGAAAACCAGTTGTGGTGGTCTCATTTGGTTCTCCATACGTTAGTGATGTAGATGAGATAGGCACTTACCTGGCTGGTTATGGCTACGGTTCAATTTCTATGCGGGCCATGGCTAATGCACTGTTTGGTGGTGCCAGCATTACCGGCACACTTCCGGTGGATCTCAGTCCGTCATTGCTTCAGGGACATGGGGTAAAACGAATAATCGGTAGACCGTTAGCCATGTCATCAGAAAAGATCGATTTCAGTGCCGCCCGATCCGTTCTTGAAAAAGCTGTAAGCGATTCTATCTTTCCTGGTGCCTCAGCCATTGTTCTGAAGGAGGGCAATGTTGTCTGGACGCACCAGACCGGTCGTCATACTTACGATCCTTCATCCGCATCAGTAACAGCCGGGACCATTTATGATCTTGCTTCTTTGACGAAAGTGGTGGCTACCACGGGTGTGACTATGAAGCTGGTGGCGCAAAAAATATTGCCGCTAGATGAGCCGGTGAAAGATTTCATTCCTGAATTCACTGGCGGCGGAAAAGAGAAAGTGACTATTCGGCACCTACTGACCCACTCCGCCGGGCTGAAGCCCTTTGATGAGTATCCGCTAGGTTCTACAGCTGATGATATTCTGTCTGATATTATCCAACGCCCTTTGGTATATGAGCCGGGGGAAGAATACAGATATAGCGATTTCGGTCCTATTCTTCTCGCAAAGATTTGTGAAAAGGTGTCAGGGAAAGTTTTTGAAGATCTCGCCTCCAGTTACATTTTTAAACCACTAGGCATGAAAAGTACCTTCTTTAATCCCGATCCATCGGTTTTCGGGCGGGTGGCACCTACGGAGATTGATGAGCGATACGGTCGAGGATTGGTNCACGGCATCGTTCACGATGAAAGAGCGTGGCAGCTGGGTGGTGCGGCTGGCCATGCGGGACTTTTCTCCACGGTCGATGATCTGGCAGCCTATGNACAAATGATGATGGATGAAGGTTTNTATGGCGGACGGCGCTATTTCAGCCGTTCGATCATCGAAGAGTTTACCCGGAAGCAGGAGATGCCAACGGGCAGCGACAGGGCACTGGGATGGGACACACGGGCGAAAGAAGGCAGCTGGTCTGGAGATTATTTCAGCGAAAGTAGTTTTGGTCATACCGGATTTACCGGTACTTCCATGTGGATCGATCCTGTCCGTCGAATCGGCGTGATCCTCTTTTCCAACAGAGTANATCCTACACGAGAAAGAGGAGGAATGACTCAGGTTCGCCGAGATTTTCATAATGCAGTCATGGAGGCGATTCTCAACAAAACATCCTCCTGATCTTGTGCAGACTGTCGATTTTATTGTTCTTTTTGTCTATCTGACCATTGTTTCCGGAGTAGCACTCTGGGCTGGAGGAAAACAATCTTCTGCAAAATCATATTTTCTGGCTGAGCAAAACCTGCCGTGGTGGATGATCATGCTTTCGGTGGTTGCTACGGAAACATCCGTCCTCACGTTTCTAAGCATTCCCGGTGTGGCATACGGTGGCAACTTCGGATTCCTTCAACTGGCATTGGGATACATTGCCGGTCGGTGGATCGTAGCTCGATATCTGTTGCCGCTCTATTTTGAAGAAGGATTAGAGTCTACTTACGAATTTCTCCGCAACCGATGGGGGCAATCNGTCCANCGTTTNGGTTCACTGGTTTTTCAGGTGACGCGAATTTTGGCCGATGGNGTTCGACTTTTCATGACAGCCATTCCTTTAGCANTGATAACCGNTTGGTCTTACGGAGTTTCCATAGCGGTCATAGCGGGATTTACTCTAATCTATACTATTCTGGGCGGCATACGGTCCGTGGTGTGGGCCGATTCCATTCAGTTTATCATTTATATTATGGGTGCTTTCGTAAGCATAAGCCTGTTGAATAGCTTGGTTGACGGTGGGTGGTCTACCATTTTTTCCGAAGCGCGGGCAGCAGGGAAGTTTGCCGTCTTTCAAGGAGGAGATCCGGTTACTCACCAGTACCACTTCGTCACCGCGATAATGGGGGGAATGTTTCTATCACTGGCTTCCCACGGAACGGATCANCTTATGGTTCAGCGTCTTATGGCTGCCAGGAATGTGGAAGCTGGTCAAAGGGCCCTGATTGGCAGTGGTTTTATGGCCATTTTTCAGTTTTTTCTTTTCCTTCTGGTTGGGACAGGAATCTGGGTTTTCAATAATGGTGTCCATATGAACAGTAACGAAGTATTCTCCACGTTCATTATTGACAATCTTCCCGTTGGTCTGAAGGGACTCATCGTTGCCGCAATCTTTTCAGCGGCCATGTCAACCCTGAGCTCATCCATCAATGCATTGGCCTCTTCCACCATGACAGATTGGATCAAGTGGCTTGCGCCTGATCGCTATAACCTGACCACTTCCCGTTTTCTTTCCCTCATTTGGACCGTTGTGCTGGCAGGTGGCGCGACACTGTTTACTTCAACGGAGGGGCCTCTGGTGGAGATCGGTCTTGCAATCGCCTCTTTTACCTACGGCGGCCTGTTGGGATTTTTTCTACTAGGAAGAATGAAAGCGGAGTTTCCAGCTTCATCAGTAATAGCAGGTTTTGTAGCATCCATTGCGGCCATGGTTGTCGTTGTTAGATTTACTGCCGTGGCGTGGCCCTGGTATACAATTATCGGTTTATCTGTCATGGTAGCCACATCTGTCGTAATGCGAATTATACAAAAATGAACCGCTTCCAAAAAATCACCATTTGTCTATTGTTACTTCAGTCGGTTACTATTACCGGCCAAGAGTTTGAGCATTCCAAAGTAGTTACTGTCCCGGATATGGGTTTTTTGCCGGGCGTTTTTTCCGGCCTTGATATCCTCCAGGAAATGAAGTTTGAGCAACTCCGCGATAAGCGGTTGGCGATNCTTACAAACCAAAGCGCGCTGAACAGGGANGGCAAGCATTTCTTGGACCTTCTNGCTGAACAGAAAGANAAGTTNGATGTGCAAATAATCTTNACACCNCAATACGGTATNCTCACTGATCCCGTTCACTCTTTNAAGCCGCCNCCNGACGGNATGGATGAAAGGTTTGATGCCCAAATTAAACGGCTCTGGGGACGNGAGTACAGGCCCAACGTACTCGATCTTCGGGAGGTTGATCTTGTAATCATAGATTTACAGGATACAGGGGTGCGATTCCATACGTTTATGACTACGGTCACCAAAGTGATGGAAGCGGCGGCGGAGTATGAGAAACCGGTGATATTACTGGACCGGCCGAATCCTCTCAACGGAAATATTTTGGACGGGCCGGTGGTGAGACCCCAGTTCCAGTCTTTTGTGGGATATCATCTTGTCCCCATCCGCCACGGTATGACGGTGGGTGAGTATGCCCTTATGGTGAATGAGACAGGATGGATCCGCCAGTCCGTCATTTGTGATCTGACGGTTATTCCCATGTCCAACTGGCGACGAGATATGTGGATAGACGAAACGGGACTCACCGTTACGCCGTTGTGGAAAGGGATTGTTGATCCTGTGACACTGACTGCTGCAGCAGGAATGGGTCTACTGGAAGGGACCAACCTCTCATTTGGTGAAGGGACGTCCAAGCCTTACACTGTTGTGGGTGCGCCGTGGCTGGTACCTAATCAGCTATTAATGGGTCTGAACAAAGCCGGTCTGCCCGGTGTCCGTTTTGCGGAAACAACTTTCACGCCTGATTCGCTGTCTGACAATGTATCTCATCCTTTATATGCAGGCCAAGAATGTTACGGCGTGAAGCTGATCATCGAAAACAAGGACCGGTTTGATCCTTTGAGAACCACAGTCACCATTCTCTCTCTTACCGCCAATTTGGAGCCCCGCCGATTTAAATGGGTGGGAAATAATTATGTGGATAAACTGTACGGACACAACTACCTCCGCCTTTTCATTGCTCAGGAGAGAGACATTAGGAAGCTTCCTGCCACATGGTCCGAAGAAGTGATCAGGTTTAACCAGTTTCGCCAGAAATTTCTTCTTTACTGATCTAGAAAAATGAAGACCGTTAAGTCGGCGGCAATAGTATGTATTTTTTTGGCCGGGCAGTTGAGCGGGCAGGCATACTTTACTTTGCCCAAGAATGTCTGGCGAATTTCGGTGGTGAGGGAAGCGGCATCAGCCAATTGGGTCAGTGCTGGCGGGAAGAAGGGGTTACCCGACGAATATTTTACTCTGGACGGTTACGGTCTGAAGTATTACGATGAACTGAATCTAGATTCCCTGATAGGATTAAATGAGCATCTAGTTAATACAAATGATAGGGTGGATGAAATTATACAGGCTTTTAATAATATATCGGAAGATGAAGGGTGGGAAATACAATTAAATGATTTCAATAGAAATTTTTTCAACCGTGATTCATTTAACGTTAGTGGTTTCATTACAAATTCAGAGAGGACCCTTCAAAGTCAGCTCACTAAAATTCGTTTTGAATACGGAATAACTGAGCGTGTAACATTGACTTTAGGCATTCCCAACTATGCCAGTGCAACACAAGAAAATCAATGGGGTTGGGAAGGTACTATTGACGATAGTCTAAATGCTTTTATTAAGTATCATACTGAGAATATGCAAAAGTTCAATGATTTAGGGATTCCAGAGGATCTTTCAGATCCCTATGATATCACAGCAAGTCTCAAATCAAAACTCAATAATATCTATGATTCTTTTTATACGGCTGACGGTACAGAATCGGTTCTGTGGTTGCTTGATAATGACATCGATCCATTCAAATCATCAATTACCGGTGCTCAGTTCAACCCTTTCTCAAACTCTGATAATGACACGACCAACATTGATTCTCTGATGATTTTCTACCATCCCAATCGTTCCTCATCGGGACTTGGAGACATTCGTTGGGGTCTCAACTTTCATTTGCTCGGTTCACCAGTTTGGGCAGGTGAATCTCTTTTCTCTGTCTATGGCGGATTCGGTATGACAATCCCAACAGCGAAGCTTATCAGCAAGTTCAATCTGGACAAAGTTGATGACACCGGCCGTCCCAAACAGTTTTCTCAGCTTCAGTTGGGTGACGGGGTGACCGCTTTACATTTTTCGCTGTTTGGTGAATTATACAAAACCATCCAGTCAAGAGAATTGAAAATCAACTGGGCAACGGAGTTCAAGTTTAATCCTGAAGGCAAGTTCTGGCAAAGGGTTACACCGAGGGGTACTTACTCAGTCCAGCACGATTCCATACTGTCACAAATTGGAGAAGTGTATAGATTTCGCCGCGGCGATGAACTGTTTGGTTCACTGGCAGCCTCGCTGGAGCTGATTCCCCATAAGTTGAGAATTTCTGCGGGACAGACCTGGTATCTAAAAATGCGGAACAGTTACTACTCAAAGAATAAGCAGTGGAATGAATGGATGGCCGGGGGAACCGATTTGAGAAAGGACTACGATACGCGGAGTGTGATGATTTTTCAGGATCTTGCACTGATTTTCCAAAACACCGATCCCATGAATCAGTTTGGTTCTACGCCGTTTGAGGTTGAACTTTCGGCAACAGTGCCTGTGCTGACGAGACATACCTGGAGCGCTATTAAGGTGAGGCTGTCTTTTGTAACATATTTTCAGTTGTGGTAGAGGGATAAAACTTGGGGAAGAAAAGCAGAACTAGGATCATCAGCTGGTGTTTTTACGATTTCGGTAATTCGGCGTTCACTACCCTTGTCGTCACTTTTATCTACGCCACCTATTTTACCAAGGCCATTGCACCAGATGAAATCACCGGCACCGTGCTTTGGTCAAGAGGTATATCCATCAGTGCAATTCTGATTGCATTACTATCACCCATTTTAGGGGCAATGGCTGACCAGACCGGTCTCAGGCGGCGGATGCTGATCTCCACCACAATAATTTCGGTTGCGGCAACAATTCTTCTCTTTTATCCAACGGAAGGAATGATCCGCGAAGCGCTGATTCTTTTCGTCGTGGGAAATGTCTGCTATGAACTGGGCGGTGTATTCTACAATTCCTATCTGCCAGAAATTGCGCCACTTGAAAAGGTGGGCAGGATTTCAGGCTATGGCTGGGGCTTTGGATATGTGGGTGGTTTAATTATCATGTTTATCGCCATGGTCGGTTTTGTCAATGCCGAAATACCGTGGTTCGGATTGGCTCGGGATGGTGAACACATAAGGGCCACGAACATTTTAGTGGCGGCGTGGTTTGCCATTTTCAGTCTACCCCTTATCCTTTCCGTTCGGGAAGCACCTAGAAAGGGGATAGGAAGCTTGGGGAAAGTCATCAATGATTCTTTCAACCAGTTGAAAGATACCTATCAGCATATTTCAAACTACCGCCAGATCGTCAGGCTCCTTATTGCACGGCTTGTCTATAATGATGGACTGGTAACAATATTTGCTTTCGGTGCCATTTATGCAGCTGGGACCTTTGATTTTACATTTGAAGAAATCATGATATTTGGCGTGGTCCTGAATGTAACCGCCGGCCTTGGTGCCTTTATCATGGGTTTTTTCGATGACAGACTCGGCGGAAAAAATACCATCATTGTGAGTCTTTTCGGTCTCATTGTTGCTACACTAGGTGCTCTGTTGGCCACAAATAAAACTCTCTTTTGGGCATCGGGAATTCTTGTGGGTATTTTTTCCGGACCTAACCAGTCTGCCAGCCGCTCCCTCATGGCCCGTTTCATACCGAAGTCACAAACCAGTGAATTTTTCGGTTTCTTTGCCTTCTCTGGTAAACTGACTTCATTCCTGGGACCGTTGTTGCTCGGTATCTTTACGAGCATGTTTGATTCACAGCGGATGGGTGTGTCGGTGATACTTGTTTTCTTTGTTCTTGGTCTTTGGCTTCTTTTTCGTGTTGATGAAGAAGAAGGAAAGAGGCTGGCAGCAGCATCCAGCTCAGCCACTTGAAAAATATTATAATCTTGAAACTGTAATAATTGAGGATTACATTGGAACACTTCGTTTAACTTGGAGGAGATGAGACAATGAAGAAAACATCATTTTTTGCTATTATAGCTATCGCTATGGTTATACTTGTCGGTGGCACCTATGAAGCCGAAACGGTGGAAACAGCATCAATCTCTATAGAAGGGATGCGTTGCGGAGCTTGTGGCACAAAGGTAGAGACGGCGCTAGCTGGGCAGGCTGGGGTAAAAACTGTGTCAGTGAATCTTGAGACTAAGTTTGCCACCGTTGAATATTATCCCGCCAAAGTTGCAAAGGCCGAACTGGTAAAAGCTGTTTCTGATGCTGGTTTCGCGGTGAATGAGGCAGCCTGTGAATACAGTGCTGAAAAAGCGAAAGCGGCCGCGGAAGGTGCCGCATGTAACCTTAAATCGAAGAAAAAAGCGATTTAGCTGAAATATTACCATCCAGATGTAGAAAGGCCGGTATAACCGGCCTTTTTTTTTGAATTTGCTATTGACACTAAATTTTTAAGAGATTAAACTTCATCAGAGTCTCGTTGGCACGGCGTGCTCTTCAGAGGAACCTAACATTTCTCGAGGGTAGGACCAGCGAGACTCTTTTCATTTGGTAAGAATATTGATTTGAGGGAGAAATCATGGAACAAGTAACAGCAAGGTTCAGTCAGCTGGTTATGCCGAATGATCTGAATAACATAGGAACTCTTTTTGGCGGTAAGATGGTGTCGTGGATGGACATCGCTGCGGCGAAGGCAATTCAACGTTTTCTCCGAGGAACGGAAGCTGCCGGCGGTGTTACTAAAGCCATTGATGAAGTGGTTTTTTCCGAACCGGTTTTCGGCGGGGAGTGGGTGAACTTCGATGCAACCGTTATTTCGGCGGGTAACACTTCAATAACGATAAAGGTGAGCGTCCGAGCCGAAAACGCCAGCGGTAATGCGAGAGATGTTTGCGAAGCAATTTTTACAATGGTGGCTGTAAAAAAAGGTGATGGCAACCAGTGGGTAAAAGTAGCCCACGGTAAATCTTTTAATTAGTTTTCTTTGGCGGTGGGGTCTGTAGGGTATCCCGGCTCACTGCTGTAAACGCGGTCGAGCAACTGGGCAAGATGTAGCACTTCCATTTCTATCCCACGTCGCCTGACGCCCCAGGCCAGTTGGATCTGACAGCCGGGATTTGCGGTTACAAGAATATTCGCACCGGATTCCACAACGGCATCCATTTTCCTTTCCAACAGTTCCAGTGACATTTCCGTTTCTGTAATAGTATACCTTCCGGCACTGCCGCAGCAGTAGTCGGCTCCCCTAAGTGGCATCAGTTCAACTCCGGGAATTTGGGATAGGAGTGACTTAGGTTCCGCTGAGACCCCCTGGCCATGGAGGAGATGACACGGTTCGTCATAAGTAACCTTCAACACTCTACCGTTTGACATCTGTTTCATTTCCAGCCTGGCCAAAAATTCCGAAAGATCAACAATTTTACTGGATAATTCAGCTTTTCTATATTTAGAGTATGACTTTAAGTGAGCTCCACATCCGGCTGAATTAATGACAATATATTCACTAGCTGTATTATCGAACAGATCAATATTGGACTGTGCCAGATCACTGGTCGTTTGCGTGTCACCGCTGTGGGCGTGGAGGGCGCCACAGCAGGTCTGTCTTGCAGGAATATATACATCAAAACCATACCATGTGAGGAGTCGTACCGTTGCTGCATGAACATGCGGATAAAGATGATCCATGACGCATCCCGTGAAAAGGGACACAGTTCCTCTCTTTTCACCTATTGCGGAGTAGAGTGTGTTGTCGCCGGTGCTGAATCGCTGTGGCGGAACCGGTGGCAAAGATGCCTGTAAAGTTCTCAGCTTTGATGGAATCACAAAATCGAAAGGTCGGGTTGAAAACAGTTTCTGTAGGCCCGTCTTTTGATAAAGACGTGTCAGAGTAAACAATGTCGACAGCCAGCTGTGAGAAGTGAGAACTTTCCTTAGCAGATGTTTTTCAAAGAATGAAGGCGGTTTTGTTTCTGCCAAAGCACTTCGGGTGATCTCCATAAGGTGCCCAAACTGAACACCAGAAGGGCAGGCTGTTTCGCACGCTCTGCAGACAAGACACAGATTCACATGTTCGCTAAAGGCTTCATCTATGGAGGCATTGCCATTGAGGGCGGACGCCATGAGGTAGAGTCGGCCACGGGGAGAATCCATCTCTTTTCCGTTTTCCATATAGGTGGGACAGGTGGGTAAACAAAATCCGCAATGGATACACTCCTGAAGCAGACGCTTTTCGTCTTGATCAAATACGGAGGCTAAGGGAGAAACGACGGCTTCACCCATCAGATGCCCCCCACAAATGTTCCCGGGGCAAAGAGGCCGTGAGGGTCCAGATGTTCTTTCAGTCGCTTCATGAGAGAAAGGAATGGTGGCGCCACGGGCCACCGGTCTTCTACAGATGACACACCACTCCCGATGATTTCAATAGTACCACNCATCTCAGAAACCTGATCAATAAATGTTGATCGATCTGACCTTTCCGTGAGATCGAGAATTACTGAACCAGAGCCAGGGAGAATCTTCAATGAGCAGTCGGGCTTCCCCACAGAAAAATTGTAAACCAGTTGTTCAACTTTTGACTTTGGGATTGAGATAGCAGCTTCGGCGAAGGGCGGGGAAGCCTTGTTATTACCAAACTGGGCGGTTTTCCAGAAAAATTGGGTATCCNCNTTACTTGCCTCACCCCAGCGATTTGCCGATGACTTTTCAAGGATGGAAGAAAGAACAGTTGACTGTTCAGCTAAACTTTGGTCAGTTCCCATCAATTCAATTAAAACCCACCAATGTTTTGCTTTAGCGGCGGCCCACCGACCCTTGATTACTGTTAACGCCTCAACTTCAACTGGCGAATTATTTATCTGATTGGACATTCCCACCGCTTCTTCAGGTGTTGAGAAACAAGCTCGGAATGTTATCCGTTTTTCGGGAATGGGTGCCAATTTAAATGAGATATCCAGCAGAATTCCCAATGTTCCCCGGGCGCCGATATANAGTTTGTTCAAGTCATAACCACTGACATTCTTTACCACATTNGCGCCGGCTTTGACAATCTTCCCTTCGCCGTTTACCACCGTTGTGGCGATGACCCAGTCCCTGGCTGTGCCGTGCCGGTGACGCCTCGGTCCGAATCGGTTGGCGCTGANTATGCNGCCAACGGTGGAAGTTCCATTCTCTGGAGGATTAAGGGGAATCCATTGACCTGATCCCTCCAGTTTTTCCTGAGCTTCAGAAAAGAGCATTCCGGCGGGAAAGGTGGCTGTCATATCTTCTGGTGTATGGCGGAAACAGGAAGCCAGATTCTTAAGGTCGATCCCAATATCGAATTGNTTGTTTGCAGTGAAAAGATCATTACCACCACCGATAGGGAGGACTGTTTTTCGGTCACGGTANGCACCTGCAATAATTTCGGAGATTTCTTCTTTATTTTCCGGGGCAACAATTTCATTAGCCGGAATCTGCTCCCACACTGTGTTTCTCATTTCAGTTTCAGGAATTACAGCCATCCGCCGCCAGCTACTGTTTTCCGAATTTTCGATTCACCGCACCTTGCACCCGTGGGAAAGATTTTACTGGGGTTTAGCAGTCCAGACGGGTTGAACGCTGATCGTACAGAGAGCATTTGAGCTTCATCATCATCAGAGAACATAAATTTGAAGGCGTTCAACTTTTCCGTGCCAATACCGTGCTCTCCGGATAGGGCGCCGCCTAAGTCAATACATTTCTGTAAAATTTCCCGTGATGTATCTGCTGCCGCCTTAACCTGATTTTCATCATCGGGGTCATAAAAAATGGTGGGGTGAATATTGCCGTCACCGGCGTGGCACAGATGTCCGATGCGGAGGCCGTGTCGTTCCCCTGCTTCAACGTTGAACTGTAGGATTTCCGGCAGTTTGGACCGGGGCACTACGCCATCGTTGGTGTAGAAGCCAGGCGTCATTTTTCCGATGGCACCAATAGCTTCTTTCCGTCCNCGCCAGAGTCGTTGTCGTTCCTCCTCACTTTTGGCTTCCTGAAAATTCGTGGCGCCGCTGTTATAACAAATCTTATGGATCTTCTGTGTTTGGTCCGTCAAAGTCGATGACAGACCGTCAATTTCAATAAGAAGGATTGCAGCCACGTCTCGGGGAAATCCGACCTTGAGATGACTTTCTACCGCCTGAATAACCAGATTATCAACAAGCTCCAGGGCGGCGGGGATGATGCCGGCGGAAATGAGGTTTGAAACTGAATTGCTGGCATCTTGAACTGATTGGTAAGAGGCAAGAAATGTTTTCACTGCTTCCGGGTTACGGACCAGTTTCACCGTTATTTCTGTGGCAATGCCGAGGGTTCCCTCAGAGCCTACAAAAAGCCCAACCAGATCGTAACCGGTAGAGTCCTCAGACCGACCTCCCAGTTTAGTGATCTCCCCGTCAGGCATAACTATAGTGAGACCGAGGACATGATTGGCGGTGACGCCATATTTCAGGGTGTGGGGGCCGCCAGCATTTTCCGCAACGTTTCCCCCTATGGTGCAAGCTTTCTGGCTGGAAGGGTCGGGAGCGTAGTGATAGCCGTTTGAACTGGTTGCATCAGATAGATGAAGGTTGATGACACCGGGCTGAATTACAGCAATCTCATTGTCATAATTAACTTCCAGGATACTGTCCATCTTGGACATCTGGATGATAACTCCGCCTTCGGCTGCTACGGCACCACCGCTCAAGCCTGTTCCCGAACCCCGGGCGAGGAACGGCGTTTCATGCTGAACACAACACTTTACAATCTCGGCTACCTCTTCAGTGGATTTGGGTAGCACCACCGCATCAGCACCGTATTTGCTGAGCGTCAGTCCGTCACATTCGTAGACGAGCAGTTCGGTGGGGTGAGAGATGACACGGTCTCTGCCCAGAGTTGATTCGAGATCTTTTACGAGAGATGATTTTTCCGGCATGCGTCTGCTTAGTTACACTTTGGTTAAGGCGGAAAAGTACAACCGCCGCCAAGCGGACGCAATCGGTAAGGAGCGTCAGTTATCCTTCAGATCATTCACTTCGCACATAACGGCCCCACAGCTACAAATGATAAGATCATTTTCCCGCATCCAAGAATAGTCCGTATAGTTTGCTGACCACGGTGTTGTGCAGTTGGGGCACCTGAGAATAGTGAGATTGAAGAACGGCGTGCTCTCCTCTATAGACTCTAATGTAATGTATTCCATATTTCCTCTTTTAATTAGCATTGTTGCACAGTAAGCATACAAAAGGCGTATATAGTTTACACATTGTCGACAAACCTGTCAAGAAGAATTGAATAATCGTTGCTTTACCCGTTCACTGATTCACACTTAGTGGGTAATTTTGCGCAAGGAATTTTGAGAATGGAGAAAAGCAAATGGCACAGTTAAAAAAAGTTCAGATTTCAAATCAACATTGGAAGAAAGTAAAAAGTGATGCACTGGTGGTTGGTGTGTTCAAAGGTGGTGGTCTTTCTCCTGTTGGGAAAGAGGTTAACTCCGATTTTAATGGACTCATTAAAAGCGCCATCAAGAACGGTGATTTCAAGGGCAAGTCCAATGAGACACTTATGCTCTACACCGGCGGAAGTTCGTCACGGATATTGTTGGTTGGCTTGGGTAAGAAGAAAGAATTCGATCTGGAAAAATTGCGGCAGGTGGGTGGTACCGCAGCAAAGGTACTCCAAGGAAAAGATAAAACTTCAGCATCAGCGGAAATTCCTGGTATGGATTCACTGAACTGTTCGGCAGCCGACACCACAAAGGCGTTTGTGGAAGGGGCCATACTCGGTTCTTACAAGTTCCTCGATTATAAGACCGATGATGAAAATAAAACTGTACTGAAGTCACTTACTATTGTTGGCGGAGGTAGCAGAAGCGGACTGCAACAGGGTAAGATAGTTGGAGAATCGGTCTGCCTCGCCAGAGATCTGGCGGCCCATCCCAGCAATGTAGCGACACCAAGTCGGCTAGCCAGTGAAGCCAGAAAGATCGCCCGCGCCGGGGGCATGACCTGCAAGGTGATGAACAGGGATCAATTCACAAAACTGGGGATGGGCGCATTTGCCTCCGTGGCCCGGGGGGCTGACGAACCGCCAAAGTTCATCCTATTGGAATACCAGGGCGGCAAAAAAGGTGACCAACCTTTTGCCTTTGTGGGGAAAGGGATCACCTTTGACACGGGTGGTATATCGATAAAACCGTCCTCAAAAATGGATGAGATGAAATATGATATGTGTGGTGCCGCTGCTGTTCTCGGTATTATGAAAGCTGTTGCTGGGCTCAAGCCCAGCCGGAACATTGTTGCAGCCATTGCTGCCACAGAAAACATGCCCGGCGGCCGTGCTTCCAAACCGGGCGATATTGTTAAGGCTTACAACGGCAAGACTATAGAGATCCTCAATACGGATGCTGAAGGTCGCCTAGTTCTTGCCGATGCACTTGCATATGTATCCAAGCATCATGATCCGAAGTATATGATCAACTTTGCCACGCTCACCGGTGCGGTTATTGTAGCACTGGGGCACGTTGCTTCCGGTGTAATGGGGACCGATAAAAAGTTGGTTCAATCCATTCTGAAGGCAGGTGAAACATCCGGAGAGCGTGTCTGGGAACTTCCATTGTGGGATGACTATTGTGATGATGTAAAAAGCAAGATTGCCGATGTGAAAAATCTCGGTGCTTCCGGCCAGGCCGGCACCATTGCCGGTGGCGCCTTCTTGAAAGCATTTGCAGGTGAGACGCCCTGGGCTCATCTGGATATTGCCGGTACGGCATGGTGGGACAAAGATCGGCCGTACATACCGCCGGGACCCTCCGGGGTGGCGGTGAGACTCTCCCTGGAACTTTTGAATATTTTGGGGTAGAGGGTAATTTTACCCGCGATTTGGCGGAGTAGCTCAGCTGGTTAGAGCAGCGGAATCATAATCCGCGTGTCGGGGGTTCAAGTCCCTCCTCCGCTAC